>JANLZT010000763.1:0-3263 GCA_031366465.1 Betaproteobacteria bacterium
ATCGCGCCGATGTTCGACGCCCTGGCCGGGGCGCCGCTGCGGCGGGTGGCGCTGCTGCGTGGCGATGACTGGGCGCTGGCCGATCTGCCCCCGGCGCCCGGCCCGGCGGCGCAGCGCTGGGGCCGGCCGATGGCGCGCGAACAGCTCGACAGCCTGCTGCTGGCGCAGGCCCAAGGCGCCGGCGCCCAGCTCTGGCAACCCTGGGCGGTGCAAACCGTGACCGGCAGCCCGGGGCAGTGGCGCTGCCAGCTGCGCAGCAGCCACCCCGACCAGCAGACCACCTTGCTGGCGTCGGTGCTGATCGCGGCCCATGGCTCCTGGGAGACGCTGCCCGGCGAGCGTGACGCGCAGCGCCCGACCCATGCCGCGTCCGATCTGCTGGCCTTCAAGGCCAACTTTCGCGGCGGCAGCCTGCCCGAGGGCCTGTTGCCGGTGCTGGCACTCGACGGCGGCTATGGCGGCATGGTGGTGGCCGAGCCCGGCATCATCACGCTGGCCTGCTGCGTGCGGCGCGACCGGCTGGACCGCTTGCGCCAGGCTCGGCCCAAGGAGCGTGCCGGCGAGGTGGTCGAAGCCTGGCTGGTCCAGCAGTGCAGCGGCCTGCAGCACAGCCTGCAAGGGGCTCGCCGCGACGGCCCCTGGCTGGCCGCCGGCCCGATCGCCCCGGGCATCCGGCTGCGCGCGGACGACGCGATGTTGCGCATCGGCAATGCCGCAGGCGAGGCCCACCCGATCCTGGGCGAGGGCATCAGCATGGCCTTGCAGTCGGCGGCGCTGCTGTGCAGCCACCTGCTGGACCGTCCAGCGCGCGCTGGCGTGCCCGACCGCGACCGGCAAGCCAGCATCGCCCGCGCTTACGCCGGCCAGTGGCGGGCCCGGTTTGCACCGCGCCTGCACCTGGCCGCGCTGATGGCCCATCTGGCCATGCGCCGCGCGCCCGCCGGCATGCTGTTGGGCCTGGCCCAGGCCTGGCCGGGTCTGCTGACCCAGGGCGCCCGCTGGGGCGGCAAGACCCGCTGTGCGGTCGACCTGAGCGGCTTTGCAGCGGGGCGCGCGCCAGCGCAAACCCTGGGCCAAAAACCGCAGCGCCAAGCTGCCGGGTGAGGTTGCGGCGGTGGTGCAGCGCCTGGGGCGGCAACCAGGCGCGATCTGATCAGCGGCTGTCCAGCAGGGCCGCCAACTCGACGTGGCCGGCCTTGCGGGCGATGTCTTGTGCGCTCAGGCTGCGGTCGTCACGCAGGTCGGTGCGCGCGCCGCGTGCCAGCAGCAGCCGGGTGGCCGGCAGCGCGCCCTGGCCGGCCGCCCACATCAGCGCGGTCAGGCCGTTGGCGTAGGCCGCGTCCACCGCCACGCCGTGGTCCAGCAGCAGGCCCACCACCTCGGCCTGGCCCTGGCCGGCGGCGTAGACCATGGCCGGTTTGTTCATGCGGTCGGTGGTGGCTGGGCGCGCACCGGCGTCCAGCAGCGCGGCCACCAGCGCCGTGTGGCCGCCGTAACTGGCCGCCATCAACGGCGTCACCCGCTCCAGTGACGCCAGGTTGGCGTCGGTGCCGGCCGCCAGTGCCGCCCGCGCCATCGCCAACTGGCCCTGCTCGGCCGCCATCATCAGCACCGTCTTGCCCAGCCGGTTGCGTGAATTGGGCGCCGCGCCGCGTGCCAAGGCGGCCTGCACCGCCGCCACATCGCCCTGGCGCGCCGCCACCAGCATTTGCGCATTCAAGCTGATGTTGCTGACTGTCTGGCCGGCCGCCTGGCCACCCACCAGGCTGGCCAACAGCAGGCCGACGAGGACCCCCACAGCGCGCGGCACGAGACCCAAGATCGACATCGACACCCCCTAATTTGTCAGGGAGGCATGGTAATCACCCGGCGATGGGACAACTTGTCACAGGCAATCGGGGTATTCTGATTTTGGACCCCTGAGGCCACCCTGCTTGCCGGTTGATTGGCGATTGACAAGCATCACAAATCATCGAGGAGATCAACATGCAAGCGATCCACATGCACCCAATCAATTGGCGCCGTCTGGCGCTGGCAAGTGGCCTGGCAAGCACGCTGGCCATGGCCTCAAGCGCCAGCCTGGCCCAGGGCGAAATCCAGAACACCGCCGCCCCCACCGGCAGCCCGGTGCCCAAGCGCATTGAGGTCTCACAAGCCAGGCTCAGCGCCGCCGACAAGGACAGCGCCAACTTCCTGCACAGCAACATGAACTATGCGCAGACGCGGTATTACCCCGCTGCGCAGATCAACACCGGCAACGTCGCCAAGCTCAAGCCGGCCTTCATCGTCCAGACCGAGGTGCTCGAATCGATGGAGACCGCGCCCATCGTGGTCGACGGCATCATGTACATCACCACCTCGTACAACCATGTCTACGCGGTGGACGCCGTCACCGGCAAGGAGTTCTGGCACTACAAGCACAAGCAGGGGCCGGTGATGACCTACTGCTGCGGCCCCAACAACCGTGGCGTGGCGGTGCTGGGTGACCGGCTCTACATGGGCACGCTGGATGCCAAGCTGGTCTCGCTGGACGCCAAGACCGGCAAGGTGCTGTGGTCCACCCAGATCGCCGACCCCGAGGCCGGCTACTCCGAGACCATGGCGCCGGTGGCTGTGAACGGCAAGATCCTGATCGGCACCAATGGCGGCGAGTACGGCATCCGCGGTTTTGTCAAAGCCTATGACGCCAATGACGGCAAGCTGCTGTGGACCTTCGACACCGTGCCCGACAAGGGCCACGAGGGCGTGTGGGCCGTCAATGACGCCACCGGCCGCAACATGCTGCGCGATATCCCCGCCGAGAAAGCCCAACTGGCAGCCCAGGGCGGTGAGTTCTACAAGACCCTGGGCGGCGGCGTGTGGATGGCCCCGGCGGTCGATCTGGAAACCAACACCGCCTTCTTCGTGGTCGGCAACCCCAGCCCCGACCTCTACGGCAAAGAGCGCCCGGGCGACAACCTCTACACCGATTCCATCGTCGCGGTGGACTTGAACACCGGCAAGTACAAGTGGCACTACCAGTACGTGGCCCACGATGTGTGGGACCTGGACGCGGTCTCGCCGGTGATCCTGACCGAGGCCAAGAACAAGGCCGGCAAGATGGTCAAGGTGGCGATCCACGGCGGCAAGACCGGCCATGTCTATGTGCATGACCGTGCCACCGGCGAGCTGATCCGCTTCTCCGAGGCCATGGTGCCGCAGGAGAACATGTGGGTGCTGCCCACCAAGGACGGCGCGCGCATGCTGCCCGGCGCCAACGGCGG
>JANLZT010000772.1:0-1513 GCA_031366465.1 Betaproteobacteria bacterium
TGCCACGCCGGCGGCTGCGGCCAAGCCGGGTGACAAGAAATCGGTCAAGAGCGAGAAGCTGTCGTCGAGCTGGGCCGACGACGCCGCCAAGAAGCGCGCCGCTGCCAGCAAGGGCCGTACCGATGGCGGTGGCGCCAACCGGCCGGGCTGGCGCGCGCCGCGCGGTGGCCGCCGGGGTGAGCGTGACCAGCCTGGCCAGAGCAACTTCCAGGCCCCCACTGAACTGGTGATCCAGGAAGTGCATGTGCCCGAGACCATCAGCGTGGCCGACCTGGCGCACAAGATGAGCGTCAAGGCCGCTGAGGTGATCAAGCAGTTGATGAAGCTGGGCCAGATGGTCACCATCAACCAGCAGCTCGACCAGGAGACCGCGATGATCGTGGTCGAGGAGATGGGCCACAAGGCGCTGGCCGCCAAGCTCGACGACCCCGATGCCTTCCTCGAAGAAGAACATGTCGCCAGCGAGGGCGAGTTGCTGCCGCGCGCCCCGGTGGTCACCATCATGGGCCACGTCGACCACGGCAAGACCTCGCTGCTGGACTACATCCGCACGACGCGTGTTGCCGCAGGTGAGGCCGGTGGCATCACCCAGCACATCGGCGCATACCACGTCGAGACACCGCGCGGCATGATCACCTTTCTGGACACCCCTGGCCACGCCGCCTTCACTGCGATGCGGGCGCGCGGCGCCACCGCCACCGACCTGGTGATCCTGGTGGTGGCGGCCGACGACGGCGTGATGCCGCAGACCAAGGAGGCGATTGCCCACGCCAAGGCGGCCGATGTGCCGATGGTGGTGGCGATGAACAAGATCGACAAGCCGGGCGCCAACCTGGAGCGCCTGAAGGGCGAGCTGGTGGCCGAATCGGTGGTGCCCGAAGACTTTGGCGGTGACACGCCCTTCGTGCCGGTCTCGGCCAAGACCGGCGAGGGCATCGACAACCTGCTGGAGCAAGTGCTGCTGCAGGCCGAGGTGCTGGAGCTGCGCGCGTCCAAGACCTCACCGGCCAAGGGCCTGGTGATCGAAGCCCGCCTGGACAAGGGCCGCGGCCCGGTGGCCACGGTGCTGGTGCAGAGCGGCACCCTCAAGCGCGGCGATGTGGTGCTGGCCGGTAGCAGCTTCGGCCGGGTGCGGGCGATGCTGGACGAGGACGGCAAGGCCTGCGCCGAGGCCGGCCCGTCGATCCCGGTGGAGATCCAGGGCCTGACCGAGGTGCCGCAGGCCGGTGATGAGTTCATGGTGCTGTCCGATGAGCGCCGGGCCCGTGAGATCGCCACCTTCCGCCAGGGCAAGTACCGCGAGGTCACGCTCAACCGGCGCCAGGCAGCCAAGCTCGACAACATCTTCGACACCATGGGCGAGGGCCAGGCGCAGACGCTGGCGCTCATCATCAAGGCCGATGTGCAGGGCTCGCAAGAAGCGCTGGGCCAGTCGCTGGTCAAGCTCAGCACGCCCGAGGTCAAGGTGCAGATCGTGCACGGCGCGGTGGGCGGCATCAGCGAGAGCGATGTC
>JANLZT010000778.1:0-2077 GCA_031366465.1 Betaproteobacteria bacterium
CGACACGATCAACTGCCTGGCCAGGCTGCCGAAGGGCTCGAAGCCATGGTGGCGGTAGAAGGCCGCGGCAGCGTCGTCTTTGGCATCGACCACCAGCGCAAATACCGCCACTTCGGAGCGCATGGCCCGCAATGCCGCATCGGCGAGCAATGCGCCGCCCAGCTTTTGACCTTGGAAGGCAATGGCCACCGCCAGCCGGCCGATCCTGGCCACCGGCACCGAGGGGTAGCGTGGCAGGCGCTTGACAAGCGCTTGGGGCAGGCCGGTCAAGGGCACGCCGCCTGCGGCCAGGGTGTAGTAGCCCGCTACCCTGCCGGTGCTGGCCTCCAGTGCCACGTAGCAGGCGCTGGCGCGGCGGCGCATGTCCTGCGTGGCCTGGTGCGCGAAGTAAGCGTCCAGGGCTGGCGCGCCGCAGGCAAAGCCGTCGCGGCTGTGGCTGGCCCCCAGCACCTCTAGCTGGAAGGCGGTTGTCACTGCGCACCGGCTATCAGGCGCTTGCGGGCTTTGAGCGCGCGCCGCATCGCGGCTGCCAGCGGCGGCGGGTTCAGCAGCAGGTCGGCGAACCGCTGCTGGTCATCCACCGACAAGCGGATGATCTGCGCGTCCTCGATGGTCTGGTGGGCGTCCTTCAAAGCAGCGGCCACCAGGAAATCGCTGACGCTGCGGCCTTGAAGCTCGGCCGCGCGGCGGACCACTGCCAGGGCATCTGGCGCGATGCGTGCTTCGACGCGGGCGGTGCGGGTGGATTCCGGGACGGTCATGGTGATCCTCGTTGGGCTCAGTGAATGTACGTCTATTTACCGTACATCGTCCAGCGGTCTGGCCATTGAGATCCGCCAGATGCCGGCACTTTTCACCCCGTCCCCACCCGCCCCCTCACCATCTGGATATGCCCGCGCAGCGCATACAACTCATCGGCATGGCTCAGCGGCACTGTCACCTGGCCGACATGGCCTTCGATGCGGTCCAGCTCGGCCAGCAGCGCGGCTGGGGCGCGCTGGCCCAGGTTTGCCTCCACCTCGCGCAGTTGCCCATACCAGCGGAACACCCGTGAGCGGATGCGGAACTCGTAGAGCGGCGGCAGCACCCGCGACAGCGGGATCAGCACCACGCCGATGCCCAGCAGCGCCAGCCACATGCGGTCGGCCAGATTGGCCAGCCAGAAGGGCAAATAGCGCTGCAGCCAGGGCGTGCCGTTGCGGTAGACGCGCTGGGCCTCGGCGGCCACAGTGCGCTCGGTGTTGGCGGCGTTGGGAAATTCGCCTTTCTTCTGGAACCAGCCGGCGCCGCCATGCACCTGCTGGGCCGACTGCACAAACAGTTGCACCAGCGCCGGGTGCAGGCTGCTGCGGGCCAGCAGCGTGGCGGTGGGGGCCACCAGGCGCACATCGGCCGGCGGCAGGTCGCGCGCCAGGTCCACCACACCGCGCGGCAGCAGCACCGGGCTGATGAAGGCAAAGCGCCGCGCATAGGCCTCGGCCTGGGCAAAGTCCAGCAGGGCGATGCCAGGGGTCTGCAGCAGCATCTGCACCATGCGCGATTCGGGGGCCGAGGCCAGCACCAGGGCGTCGATGCGGCCTTCCAGCAAATCCACCACCGCCGGGGTGACGGGCAGTTGCTGCAGCGTCAGCGCGTCGGGCGCGATGCCATTGGCCGCCAGCAGTTGCTGCATCAGCGGCGGCACACCGCTGCCGGGCGCGCCCACATTGACGCGCCAGCCGGCCAGTTGCGGCAGCGCCGTCAAGCGCGGCTGGCCCAGGCGGCGCTGGGCGGCGTCTTGCCGGTAGAACAGCCACACCGGCTCGTGGAACACGCTGCCCAGGCTGACCAGGCCGTCGTCTTTGATGTTGTCATCGCTGCCGCGGCCACCATCGGCCACAGCCGCCTGGGCCAGGTCCACGCCGCCTTGCACGAAGGCCAGGTCCACGCCCGATGCCGGGTCGCGCAGCAGGGCCAGGTTCTCGGCGGCGCCGGCCGTGGGCCGCAAGACCACCTCGATGCCATGGGCCTTGAGCTTGTCGGCATAGCGCTGGCCAAACTCGGCATAGGCGCCCTGGGCCACCCCGGTGGCCAGCAC
>JANLZT010000002.1:0-3423 GCA_031366465.1 Betaproteobacteria bacterium
GCCAGCGTTTTTCTCGGGATGCCTTGACCGATGACCCTGCTCTACATCGTGCTGGCCACTGCGGCCGGCGGGCTGCTGTCGGTGCTGATCGCGGCCTCACTGACGGTGGCGCTGTTGGGCCGCGTCGTGCGCCACCTGGTCAGCCTGTCGGTGGGGGTGCTGCTGGGCACCGCGCTGCTGTTGGTGCTGCCCGAGGCCTTTGAGAGCCAGGTCGAGCCGCACCGGCTATTTGCCACGCTGTTGGGCGGGCTGCTATTTTTTTTCTTGCTTGAAAAAGCCGAGCTGTACCGGCATGGCCACCACCACGAGGGCGACGGCCACGACCACCACCATGGCTCGGACGCCGACCAGGCCGGCCGTGGCGGCTGGAGCGTGCTGGTGGGCGACAGCATCCACAACTTCTGCGACGGCATCATCATCGCCGCAGCCTTTCTGGCCGACTTCCAGCTGGGGGTGGTGACCTCGGCGGCGATCATCGCCCACGAGATTCCGCAGGAGGTGGGCGACTACATCGTGCTGCTCAACGCCGGCTTTGGCCGCAGCAAGGCGCTGTTTTACAACGCGCTGTCCGGCCTGGCGTCGGTGGTCGGCGGGGTGCTCGGCTACTTCGTCGTCGGCCCCTGGGAGGCGCTGTTCCCCTACCTGCTGGTGGCTGCGTCCAGCAGCTTTGTCTACGTGGCGGTGGCCGACCTGCTGCCGCAGTTGCAGCGGCGTTTGCCGCTGCGGTCCACGTTGGCCCAACTGGGCTGGATCAGCGCCGGGCTGTTGCTGGTGACCGCCGTCAAAGGCCTGCAGCATTGACTCAGCCCCGACGGGGCCGGGCCGGTCTTACTTGACCACCAGCACCGGCAGGTGGCTGTGGGTGAGCACCCGGCTGGTCTCACTGCCGATCAGCAGCGCGGCCATGCCGCGCCGGCCGTGCGAGGCCATCACCACCAGGTCACAGCCCTTTTGCTTGGCGCCGTCCAGGATCGCCTCCCAGGGGTGCAGGGCCTCGACGGTGGCGCCCTCGCAAGCCACACCGGCGGCGGCAGCGGCGTCCATCACCGCCTTGACCCGGCCGCTGGCGATGCGCTCCTGGGCGTCGTAGAACTCCTGCGGCGGCACCGGTTGCATCTCGGAGATGGCGCTGTAGGGGAAGGGCTCTTTGGCGCACAACGTGACCAGGCTGGCGCCCGAGAGCTTGGCCAGGCTGATCGCGGTGGACACCGCCTTGGCGGTGATGTCCGAGCCGTCGGTGGGGACAAGAATGCGTTGGTACATGGCGGGCTCCTGAGGGGTGGGCCAGGCACAAGGCCTGGCACCAGCGCAGTGTGCATCGGCGCCCCGACAGCCGCTTGACCCTGGTCAAGGCCAGGTCAGAAGGCAAGCCGGACCTGCCACACGCCGCGCCGGTCATCGACCCTTCGCTCGCAAGGCATTGATTACCATGCGCTGATCGGTTTGTGGCCAGCAACGCACCGACCTCGTCCGTCCCACCAAAGTGTGGGCCGACAAAGAAGACATCAATGCCATCCAGTCAAGCACTCAACCCCTGGCGCCTGTCGGTCGCGCCGATGATGGACTGGACCGATCGGCACTGCCGCTACTTCCATCGCCTGATCACCCGCCACACCCGGCTGTACACCGAGATGGTGACCACCGGCGCCTTGTTGCATGGCGACCTGCCACGCCATCTGGATTTCAATACCGAAGAGCAGCCGCTGGCCTTGCAAGTGGGCGGCAGCGAGCCGGCCGACCTGGCCCAGGCGGCGCGCTTGGCCCGGCAATGGGGCTATGACGAGATCAACCTCAACTGCGGCTGCCCCAGCGAGCGGGTGCAGCGCGGTGCGTTTGGCGCCTGCCTGATGGCCGAGGCGCCGCTGGTGCGCGACGGCATCAAGGCAATGCGTGATGTGCTGGGGGACGACCTGCCGGTGACTGTCAAGCACCGCATCGGCATTGACCGCCATGAGAGCTACGACTTTCTGCAAGACTTTGTCGGTACGGTGGCCGAGTCAGGCTGCAGCGTGTTCATCGTGCATGCCCGCAATGCCTGGCTGCAGGGCCTCAGCCCCAAAGAGAACCGCGAGCTGCCGCCACTGCGCTATGCGCTGGTGCACCAGCTCAAGCGGGCCTTTCCGGCGCTGACCATCGTCATCAATGGCGGCTTGACCAGCGGCGACCAGATCGACGCGCAACTGGGCCTGCTGGACGGCGTGATGATCGGCCGCGAGGCCTATCACCAGCCCAGCTTGATGGCCGACTGGGATGCCCGCTTCTGGGCCGATGGCCTGGCGCCCAGCGTTGACGACGACTGGCGGCTGGGCCTGGAGCAGTCGATGCTGGGCTATATGGCGCGCCAGCAGGCCGAGCACGGCGTGCCCTGGTCACACATCAGCCGGCACTTTCTGGGCCTGTGGAACGGCCAGCCGGGGGCCCGACGCTGGCGCCAGGTCTGGAGCGACCACCGCCTGAAAGCCCTGCCGGCCTGGGAAGTGGCGCAGCGCGCCCACGCGGCCCGCCTGGCGCCAGGCGGGCTGGCCCCGCGGGCCACCGCTACCGCCTTGCAGCGCCAGTCGGCCTGAAGCCCCTGCCCGGCAGGTGGCGGCCCGCGCGGCCCCGGCGCGACCTGGCACCTGCCGTGTGACACTTGCATATGCAATGCTTGTAGCTGCAGATGATTTTGCCGGTGCGCCGGCCCACCGAAAGCCCCCCATGAGCCTGGCCACCAGCGCCGCTGACAAGCCCCCGCCAGACAGCCTGCGGGCGGCGCCGGCCGCTGCCGCGCCGCGCGCGCCCGACCCATTGCTGAGCGCGCCGCTGCTGCCCACCTTGCTGCGCTTTGCGCTGCCCAATATGGGCGCGATGTTGGCCACCGCGCTGGCCGCGGTTGCCGAAACCGCTTACGTCGGCAGCTTTGGCGTGCCGTCGCTGGCCGGCATGGCGCTGGTGTTCCCGCTGGTGATGTTGCAGATGATGATGTCGACCGGGGCGATGGGCGGTGGGGTGTCGTCAGCCGTCAGCCGGGCCTTTGGCGCGGGCGACGTGCCGCGCGCCAATGCGCTGGCGGTGCATGCGCTGTGGATAGGCCTGGCCGCAGGCGCGCTCTACATGGTGCTGATGCTGGCCTTCGGGCCCCGCTTGTTCGCGGCGCTGGGCGGCAGCGGCCCCGCCTTGTCGCAGGCGGTGGCGTATTCCAACGTCGCCTTCCTGGGTTCGGTCTTCATCTGGCTGATCAACACCTTGGCGTCGGTGATCCGCGGCTCGGGCAACATGGTTGTGCCCTCGGCCACGCTGGTGCTGGTGGCCTTGGCCCAGGTGGCGGTGGGCGGCGCACTGGGCCTGGGCTGGGGCCCCTTGCCGCGCCTGGGCATGGCAGGCGTGGCGGCCGGGCAGGTGGTGGCCTATGCGCTGGGCGCGGCATTCCTCTTCTTCTATCTG
>JANLZT010000418.1:0-3225 GCA_031366465.1 Betaproteobacteria bacterium
GGCCGGCGTGGTGAACGCGGTGAACGCGGCGCCCGCAATGAGCGCGGTGGCCGCAACCGCGATGGCAAACCCGCCGAGAACCGCGAAGGCCGCGAGCCGCGTGAAGCCCGCGAAGGCCGCGGTGAGCGCGGCCCACGCAGCGAGACCCGGCCGCCCGCCGACGCGCGGGGTGATCGTCAGGATGGTCGGGTTGAAGGTCGCACTGAAGCCCGGACTGAGGGTCGCCCGGAAGCTCGCCCAGACAGCCGCCGCGATGGCCGCCGGGGTGACCGCAGTGACCGCCCGGACCGCGCCCCCGAGGCCGACAGCAGCGCCCGCAGCCTGGACGAGGCGCCGCGCCGCAGCCCGCGCCCCGAGCGCGAACCGCGCCAGCAGGATCTGATCGACCCGCTGGCGCCGGCCGCCCCACTGGCAGAGGGCAACCTGGCCGAAGGCCAGCCCGGCGCCACTGAGGCCACAGACGCCAGCGCTGACGAGCAACGCCGCCGCCGCCGCCGCCGTGGCGGCCGGGGCAGCCGCGACGAGGCGGGTGCCGACAGCTCGCTGGACGCGACGTCAGACCTGGCCGCCGACGGCAGCCCGGCCGCTGAGGCGCCGGCACCCAGCGGCGACGCAGCGGTCGCCGATCCAGCGGCCCCTGACGTCGCAGCCACCGATGCCACCGACGGCGACACCCGCGAGGCCGGCAATCGGCGCCGCGGTCGCGGCCGTGACCGCGACCGGGCCCGGCGCGACGAGGTCTCAGGCGCTGACAGCGCCGCGCCCCAGCAGGTCGCCGAAGCATCGCCAGCACCTGTGCTTGGCGAGGCCAGCAGCGCAGTACCGGCCGCCGACAGCGTGACCGCGACCGAGCCGGCGGTGGCCGCGATGCCAACAGCCCAGCCCACAGAGGCCCCGCCAGCCGCCGCGCCGGCACCCCGGGCCATGGCCTCGCCAGCCCCGGCGCCAACGGCCGCGCCGATCCCCGTTGGCAGCGCGCCGATCCCGGCGGCCGCCGCACCCTTTGTGCTGCCCATCGCCAGCCTGCAGCGCATCGCCGAAGGCTCGGGCCTGCAGTGGGTCAACTCGGATGCCGACAAGATCCGCAGCGCCCAGGCCGCGATGGCGGCCGAGCCGGCACCGCTGCGGGTGCCGCGTGAGCGGCCGGCCGCGCTGGTGATCGACCAAGGCCCACTGGTGCTGGTCGAGACCCGCAAGGATCTGTCGCAGTTGAAACTGCCCTTCGAGACCCACCCAGCCGCCGCAGGGCCGGCCTGAGCGGGCCTGAGTGGGCCCACGCTGACCCGTCCACCGGCAGCCCGCCGCCATGACCGTCACCCTCAAGAAACCCGCGCTGGCCTGCGTGCCTGTGCACCTGACTGATCGTGCCCAGTTCAGCGCCCTGACCGCAGGCCTGCCGGCGGCCAGCCGCCAATGGCTGGACACCCTGGGTTTCACCGGCGTGCCCGACAGCCATGCCCTGCTGCCCGATGAGCAAGGCCGGCTGCAGGCGGTGTGGGCGGGGGTGCGCTCTGCCAGCCACCCCTGGGCGCTGTCAGCCCTGCCGCGCGCACTGCCGGCCGGCCGCTATCGTTTGGCTGATCCCGGCCTGGGCGAGGACGGCTTGGCCGGGGATGCGCAGGCCGCCGCGATGTCCTGGCAGCTGGGGGCCTACCACTTCAGCCGCTACAAGCCGGCGCGCCGTGCGCCGGCCGAGCTGCAACTGCCGGCCAGCGACGCCGCCCGCCACGGCCTGCTGTTGGCCCAGGTGATCGCCGCCACCCGCGACCTGGTCAACACCCCTGCCGAGCACCTGGGCCCGCAAGAGCTGGCCGAGGCCGTGCAGGCCGTCGCCAAGGCCCATGGCGCCAAGTTCAGCCAGACCGTGGGCGATGCGCTGCTGCAGGCCAACTTCCCGGCCATCCATGCGGTAGGCCGGGCCGCCAGCCGCGCGCCCCGGCTGATCGAGCTGCACTGGGCCGCCCCGGGCCTGGCCAAGGACGCCCCCCGGCTGACGCTGGTGGGCAAAGGCGTGTGTTTTGATTCCGGCGGCCTGGACATCAAGGGCGCCGAGGGCATGCGCCAGATGAAGAAGGACATGGGCGGCGCCGCCAACGCGCTGGGCCTGGCGGCGCTGGTGATGTCGCTCAAATTGAGAGTCAGGCTGACCCTGCTGATCCCGGCGGTGGAAAACGCCATCGCCGGCAACGCCTACCGCCCGGGCGATGTGATCAAGACCCGCGCCGGCCTCCACATCGAGATCGGCAACACCGACGCCGAGGGCCGGGTGATCCTGTGCGACGCGCTGGCCTATGCGGCCGAGTCCAAACCCGACCTGCTGATCGACCTGGCCACCCTCACCGGCGCCGCCCGGGTGGCCCTGGGCGGGCAACTACCGGCGCTGTTCTGCCGCGATATCGCGCAAGCCCGGGCCCTGGTCGACAGCGGCCTGGCGCTGCACGACCCGCTCTGGCATCTGCCGCTGTGGGCCGACTACCACCCCGGCATCGAGAGCGACATCGCCGACATCGTCAACACCGGGCGCGGCCCGCAGGCCGGGGCGATCAACGCCGCGCTGTTCCTGGCCGACTTCGTGCCCGAGGACGTGCCCTGGCTGCACATCGACCTGTATGCCTGGAACGACAGCGCCCGCCCGGGCCGGCCGGCCGGTGGCGAGGCCCAGACCCTGCGCACATTGATCGGCTGGCTGCAGCAGCGCTATCCGGCCTGACGCTCAAGTCTTTCGCCAGGCCGCCGAAGCGGCACCCGCGACGAATGAAACCAACCGAAGCAAGCAGACGCCGTGGATCCGGCTCCGCCGGGCCACCGGCGGCGCCCCCTTGGGGGGGAGCGCCGAAGGCGCTTCGGGGGGGATCAATTCACGGCAGCAGCTCCAGCGCATGCTGGTAGGCCGGCTGGTGCATCAGCTCGTCCCAGGGCAGTGGCGGTGACAGTGGCAGCAAATCCAGCCGGCGCGACTCGCTGTCGCCATCCGGGCGCCAGCGGCCCTGCTGCCAGGCCAGCGCCAGGCCGTCCAGCAGTGCGTCCACCGCCGCGCCACCGTCAATCGACTGGTTGCACAGCAGCACCATGTCGCAGCCCGCACCCAGCGCGGCCAGCGCGGCGTCGAGCGGGCCACCGGCCACCTTGGCGCCCTCCATGCTGAGATCGTCGCTGAAGATCGCGCCCTGAAAGCCCAGCTCACCGCGCAGGATGTGGCGCAACCAGCGCTCGGAAAAACCCGCC
>JANLZT010000050.1:0-4217 GCA_031366465.1 Betaproteobacteria bacterium
ACAAAGTCCAGGCCCTCGCGCTGCTTGAAGCGCGCCATCAACGCGCGCAAGGCGGCGGCGTCGGTTTGGCGCGCCGCCAGCGCGGCATGCAGGGCCTGCGAATCGGCCACCGCGCCGGTGCTGGCCGCCACCTCGCCCAGCACCCGCTCAAAGTAGCCATGGGCCACCGCCAGGTCCGACCTCACCTTGGTGATCAACAGGCTGTCCAGCGCCGCGTTGCCCCAGACCAGCAGCACCCCGCCCAGCAGCGGCAGTACGCCCAGCAAGGGCAGCAGCACCATCGCTAGCAGTTTGCGGCGGATCGACCAGGCCGCAAACCAGCGGCCGGGGCCCGGGCCGGCCGGCGGCCGGTGGTCGCTGCCGGGGATCAACCCAGGTGGGACCACTCGGCCACCCGGCGCTCCAGCGTGCGGCGCGAGATGCCCAGCAGCTGGGCGGCCCGGGTCTTGTCGCCGGCCACGCTGTCGAGCACCGACAGGATGTGCTGCTTTTCCAGCGTGTGCAGGTCGGTGGTCACTGGCATCGACACCGGTGCGGATGCCGGTGTGGGCGCCGGAGCGTAGGCCGATCCGCTCAACCCGGTCGGCCGCCCTGCCGTGCCGCTGCCGGCAGCCCGGCCATGCTGGCGGTTCAGGCCCTGGTAGAGCGCCGAGACATTCAGCGCCCCCAGGATCAGCGAGCGCTCGATCAGGTTGCGCAGCTCGCGCACATTGCCCGGCCAGTCGTATTGCTGCAGATAGCCCAGCTCGTCCTCGCTCACCGCTATGGGCGCCACCCCCAGCTGCGGCGCCAGGCTGTCGATGAAGTGGCCCACCAGGTCGGCGATGTCGTCCTTGTGGGCGCGCAGCGGCGGCAGGTTGATCTCCACCACTTGCAGCCGGTAGTAGAGATCGGTGCGGAAGCGCCCGGCCGCCACCTCGTCGGCCAGCCGGCGGTGGGTGGCGGCGACGATGCGCACATCCACCGGGATCTGCTGCTCGCTGCCCACCGGGCGGATGCGTCTGTCCTCCAGCACCCGCAGCAGGGTGGCCTGCTGGGGCAGCGGCAGCTCGCCGATCTCGTCCAAAAACAGCGTGCCACCCTGGGCATAGACAAACAGCCCGTCGCGGCCGCGCGGGCCCGATCGACCATCGCGCTGCTGCCCCGGCGCCTGGCCAAACAGCTCGCCATCGATCAAATCAGGCAGCAGGGTGGCACAGTTGACCGGCACAAAGGGCCCGTCGGCGCGGCCGCTGTTGCGGTGCAGGGCCAGCGCGGCCAGCTCTTTGCCGGTGCCCGATTCACCGCTCAGCAGCACCGTGCTGTCGACCCCGGCCACCCGCTGCAGCGCCGCCTGCAGGCCCTTGATGGCGATCGACCGGCCCACCAGGCCGTCGGCTGCCGGCGTGCGCTGCAGCAGGGTGCGGCGCAGCACCCAGTTCTCGCGCCGCAGCAGGGCCCGCTCCAGGCCCTGGCGCAGCGCATTGAGGATCTGCGTCACCCGGAAGGGCTTGAGCAAAAAATCGCTGGCGCCGGCGCGCAGTGCCTCGATGGCGGTGTCCAGGTCGGCAAAGGCGGTGATCAGCACCACCTCGCCGTCAAAACCCCGCTCGCGCAGGGCCTTGAGCCAAGCGATGCCACTCAGGCCCGGCAAGGTGATGTCCAACACGATCAAATCGAAGCGGTGGCGCCGCACCAGCGCGTCGGCGACCTCGGCCGACTCGGCGCACATCACCTGGCCGACCCGGCTGGCCAGGGTTTTTTCCAGAAAGTTGCGCATGCCCGGCTCGTCATCAACCACCAGCACGGTGGCCAGCGGCCAGCGTTCATTGGGGGCGGCGGGGGCCGGGGGTGTCTGGGAGGCTTGGGGAGCGTGAGGCAAGGTGGTCAAGGTGCGGCTCGCTGGCCGGGACTTGCGGCCATCGGTCATTGTAGGAAGCGGCCGGCCGGCAAGGCCCCTGCAAGCCCACCGACAAGCTGGCCTGGCCGGCGCGACAAAATGTCGTTCAAACCACAGGGCGCTCCCCGATTGCCACCGGGTAAACACGGGCCGCTAATACCGATTGTTGATATGCGGGCCCGTGCATGGGCCTGCTCACCTGGAGCCGCTGATGAACAAGCCTGACAACGCCCCCGTTTCACGCCGCCGCCTGTTTGCCGGCGCCGGCACCGCCAGTGCGCTGGCGGCCGTGGCCACGGTGCTGCCGCTGCAGCGTGAGGCTGGCCTGGCCGCCGCCGCCCCCAGGCCGGCGGCCGAGGCTGGCGGCGGCTACCAGCTCACCGCCCATGTGCAGCGCTACTACCAGACCACCAAGATCTGACACCGGAGCCCCACCATGCTGTTGACCCGCAAAACCGGTTCGCTCTCCCCATCGTCGTCAGTGCCCTCGGCGCTGGTGGCCAGCCTGGCACGCGGCGCCGCCCGCGCCATCCCCACCATGGACCGCCGCGCCTTCTTGCGCCGCTCGGGCCTGGGCGTGGGCGCGGGCATTGCCGCCTCGCAACTGGTGCTGGTCAAGAAGGCGCAAGCCGCAGATGCTGCCAAGGCCGCTGACGGCGGCGCCAAGAAGATCGAAGTCAAGCGCACCGTCTGCGGCCATTGCTCGGTGGGCTGCGCGGTCGATGCGGTGGTCGAGAACGGCGTCTGGGTGCGCCAAGAGCCGGTGTTTGATTCGCCCATCAACCTGGGCGCGCATTGCGCCAAGGGCGCCGCGTTGCGCGAACATGGCCACGGTGAATACCGGCTGAAATACCCGATGAAGCTGGTGGACGGCAAATACGTGCGCATCGGCTGGGACCAGGCCCTGGACGAGATCAGCGCCAAGATGCTGGCCCTGCGCAAAGAGAGCGGCCCGGATTCGATCTTTGTGGTCGGGTCGAGCAAGCACAACAACGAGCAGGCCTATCTGCTGCGCAAGTGGATGAGTTTTTGGGGCAGCAACAACACCGACCACCAGGCCCGCATCTGCCACTCCACCACCGTTGCGGGCGTCGCCAATACCTGGGGGTATGGCGCGATGACCAACTCCTACAACGACATGCAGAACTCAAAGGCTGCGCTCTACATCGGCAGCAATGCGGCCGAGGCCCACCCGGTGAGCATGCTGCACCTGCTGCATGCCAAAGAGGCCGGCTGCAAGGTGATCGTGGTCGATCCGCGATTCACCCGCACGGCGGCCAAAGCCGATGATTACGTGCGCATTCGCTCGGGCTCTGACATCCCTTTCTTGTTTGGTGTGATGCACCACATCTTCAAGAACGGTTGGGAAGACAAGCAATACCTCTCGGACCGCGTCTACGGCATGGACAAGGTGCGCGAAGAATGCCTGGCCAAATGGACGCCCGACAAGGTCGAAGAAGCCTGCGGCGTCGATGAAGCCACCTGCTTCAAGGTGGCCAAGACCATGTCTGAGAACCGCCCCAGCACCATCGTCTGGTGCATGGGCCAGACCCAGCACACCATTGGCAATGCCATCGTGCGGGCATCCTGTTTGCTGCAATTGGCGCTGGGCAATGTGGGCAAGAGCGGCGGCGGCACCAATATCTTCCGCGGCCACGACAACGTGCAGGGCGCCACCGACGTGGGCCCCAACCCCGACAGCCTGCCCGGCTACTACGGCCTGGTCGAAGGCTCGTGGAAGCACTTTGCCAAGGCCTGGGACGTTGATTTCGAATGGATCAAAAAGCAGTACGCACCCGGCATGATGGGCAAGCCTGGCATGACCGTGTCGCGCTGGATCGACGGCGTGCTGGAGAAGAACGAGCTGATCGACCAGGACAGCAATCTGCGCGGCATGTTCTTCTGGGGCCATGCCCCCAACTCGCAGACCCGCGGGCTGGAGATGAAAAAGGCCATGGACAGGCTGGACCTGTTGGTGGTGATCGACCCCTTCCCGTCGGCCAGCGCGGCGATGGCGGCGATGCCCGGCAAGCCCGAGGACTTGAACAAGAACCGCGCCGTCTACCTGCTGCCCGCAGCCACCCAGTTTGAGACCACCGGGTCAGTCACCGCATCCAATCGGTCCATCCAATGGCGCGAGAAGGTGATTGATCCGCTGTGGGAAAGCCGCACCGATCACATGATCATGTACCAGCTAGCCGTCAAGCTGGGCTTCGACAAGGAGTTGACCAAGAACTACAAACTGGTGCAGGGCAAGGGGGGTATGGAGCCCGAGATCGAATCGATACTGCGCGAGATCAACAAGAGCGTCTGGACCATTGGCTACACCGGCCACAGC
>JANLZT010000063.1:0-7784 GCA_031366465.1 Betaproteobacteria bacterium
CGCGTTCATCATCACAAACATTGCTGCCAGGCCCTTGTTGGGCTGGCCCACCAGCGTGCCGATGGCACCGTCCAGCACCATCTGGCAGGTGGCATTGCCGTGGATGCCCATCTTGTGCTCCAGGCCGCCGCAGTAGATGGCATTGCGCTCACCCGGCTTGCCATCGGACGCGGGCAAGAATTTGGGCACCACGAACAGCGAGATGCCCTTGCTGCCGCTGGGTGCGTCCGGCAAGCGCGCCAGCACCAGGTGGATGATGTTTTCGGCCAGGTCATGCTCGCCGGCGCTGATGAAGATCTTCTGACCGGTGATGCGGTAACTGCCGTCGGCCGAGCCATCGACGATGGGCTCGGCCTTGCTACGCAACAGGCCCAGGTCGGTGCCGCAATGCGCCTCGGTCAGGCACATGGTGCCGGTCCATTCGCCGCTGGTCAGCTTGGGCAGGTAAAGCGCCTTCTGCGCATCCGAGCCATGCTTGTGCAGCGCCTCGTAGGCGCCATGCGACAGGCCGGGGTACATGGCCCAGGCTTGGTTGGCCGAGTTCAGCATCTCGTAGAAGCACTGGTTGAGCACCAGCGGCAGGCCCTGGCCGCCATAGGCCGGGTCACAGCTCAGCGCCGCCCAGCCGCCAGCCACATATTGGGCATAGGCCTCTTTGAAGCCCTTGGGCGCGGTCACCGCGTGGCTGGTCTTGTCCAAGGTGCAGCCCTCGGCGTCGCCCGACAGGTTGAGCGGCGCGGTCACCAGGGCAGCAAACTTGCCGCCTTCTTCCAGCACCGCGTTGAGCGTGTCGGCATCGACCTCGGCGTGGGCCGGCAAGGTCTTGAGCAGCGGCACGGCGTCAAGCACCTCGTGCAGCAGAAACTGCATGTCGCGGATCGGTGGGTGGTACTGGGGCATCAGGGCGCTCCTGGATCAAGGATGGACAGGGATTTCGTTCAAGGCCGGCCCGCCTGCAGGCTGGATCAGGCCGTGCTCAGCCAGCGCTGGCAGCGCCGGGCCGGTCGGGGTCACACAGCAACTGGGCCTGCACGATGCGCTCGAAACCGCGGCGCGCGCGGTCCACCGCGCCGGGCAGGCGCAAAAAACGGGCATCGTGGTGCAGGGCCAGGATCAGGCCGTGCAGCTCGAACAACATTTGCAGGGTGTCGGTGTCGGGCCGCAGATGGCCGGCCTCGATGGACTGGGCAATCGCGCGCTCCAGTGCCGCCTGCCAGGCCTGCACCATGGCCACCAGCGCGTCGCGCACCGGCCCCGGGCGGTCATCAAACTCCACCGCGCCGCTGATGTAGATACAGCCTGAATCGACCTCCACCGACACCCGCCGCACCCAGCGCTCAAACAGCGCGCGCAGCCGGGGCAGGCCGCGCAGCTGGCTGACCGCCGGGAAGAACACCTCCTCTTCGAAGCGGGCGTGGTATTCGCGGATCACCGCGATCTGCAACTCCTCGCGCGAGCCAAAGTGGGCAAACACGCCGGACTTGCTCATCTGCGTCACCTCGGCCAGCGCGCCGATGGACAGGCCCTCCAAGCCCATGTGCGACGACAGGCCGAGCGCGGCTTCGAGGATCACCGCACGGGTCTGCTGGCCCTTGTGCAGGGCCCGGGCCGGTGCTCGAACAGCCGGTCGACGCGGTGGACTGGGCAAGCTGGGCTCGGTCAAGTGGCGGGCAAGGTGGGTCAGCAAGGGGGACGGCGGAATGAAACGAACGGTCGTGCTATTTTGCAGAAAGTAAGTGCGGCGCGCGGCGCCTGAGGGCGGATTTTCTAGACGATGCCGACTAGTTCCACACCGCAAGCCGCGCAATCGAGCCCGATCCGGGAATGCAGTACGCTCGGAACCAAAGCCCCACCATGCGCCGCCCTGCGGCCGCCAAGCAGGCCGGGTCGGCCGGTGGTGGGCACGATGATCAAGTCTGGAGGTCGGTCCCCGTGGACGTGCTGCAGCTCGATATGTCCGGTCGCCCGCAGGCGTGGATCACCACGCGCGAGGCGGCTGTGCTGTACGCCTGTGACAGCGTGGCCTGGACGTTGGGCCGGGCCTGCCATGTGCTGCGCGGCGGCATCCAGCGCAGCACCGGCCTGCAGTCGCGCATCGAGGTGCATGCCATCGTCGCGGTGCGGGGCACCGTGCCGTCGCGGGCCTGGCGCAGCACGCCGGCCTTGAGCAACCCCAAGCTGTTCGTGCGCGACCGCCACATCTGCGCCTACTGCGGCGGGCGTTTCCCGTTCGATTTGCTCACCCGCGAACACATCGTGCCCACCTCACGCGGCGGCCGCGACACCTGGATGAACTGCATCACCGCCTGCCGGGCCTGCAATGGCCACAAGGGCAACCGCCTGCCCGGTGAATCGCGCATGAGCCTGCTCTACCTGCCCTACACCCCCAGCCTGCACGAGGACATGATCCTGCGCGGCCGCCGCATCCTGGTGGACCAGATGCAGTTCCTGCTGGCCAGCGTGCCGCGCTCCAGCCGCCTGCACGGCTGAGCGGGCTCGATGCTTCGGTTGCTGGCCCGCTCGGCCTGGCTGTTGGTCGGCCTGGTGGCTGTCACCGGGGCCCGCGCCGAGGGTGGCGCAGCGCCCGCGAAGGTGTCTGTGCAAGTGCCCGACACCCTGGCGCAACGCCTGCAACCCTGCATGGCCTGCCACGGCGCCGGTGGCCGGGCCAGCCGCGAGGGCTATCTGCCGCGCATCGCCGGCAAGCCCCAGGCCTACCTCTACCAGCAGTTGCTCAATTTTCGCGATGGCCGGCGCGCCAACCCGGCCATGGCCAGCCTGCTGGCCTACCAGACCGATGCCTATCTGCGGGAGATTGCCGGCCACTTTGCCGCGCTGGACCTGCCGCAGAGCCCGCCTCCGTCGCAAGGCGCGCCAGGCGTACCAGCCGCTTTGCTGGCGCGCGGCCAGGCGCTGGTGTGGCAGGGTGACGCCACCCGCAAGCTACCGGCCTGCGCCGCCTGCCACGGCCAGGCCTTGACAGGCACCCAACAAGCCGTGCCCAGCTTGCTGGGCCTGCCACGCGACTACCTGATCGGCCAACTGGGCGCCTGGCAGACCGGCAGCCGCCGCGCCTTGTTGCCCGACTGCATGGCCGAGATCAGCCGCAAACTGGCCGCCGACGAGATCAGCGCCATTGCCACCTGGCTGGCCAGCCAGCCGGTGGCGGTGATGCCCGCAGCGGCCACCACCGCCGACCGGGCCAGCGGCCTGCGCTGCGGCAGCATCGAGGCGGCGCGATGAGCCGGCCAGCGCGCCGTTCAAGCTGGCGCCTCGCCCTGGCCGGGCTGGCCGGGCTGGTGGGGCTGGCGTTGCTGCTGGTCGCCGCCCGCATCGGCATCGAACTGGCGCCGCCGGCTGCGTCACCGCCCGACAGCAGCGCCCAGCAGGCGGCCTGGGCCATGCCCGCGATGATCGAGCGCGGCGCTTACCTGGCGCGCGCCGGCAATTGCGCGGCCTGCCACACCCAACGCGGCGGCGCCGCTTATGCCGGCGGCCGGGCCATCGAAACCCCCTTCGGCGCGGTGTTTGGCAGCAACCTCACGCCGTCGCTGGCCGGCGGCCTGGGCGCCTGGCAGGCCGGCGACTTCTGGCGGGCGCTGCACGAGGGGCGGTCACGCGGCGGCCGCCTGCTGGCACCGGCCTTCCCCTATACCCACTTCACCCGCATCAGCCGCGCCGACAGTGATGCGCTGTGGGCCTATTTGCGCAGCCTGGCACCGGTTGACGCCGCCCAGCAGCCGCACCGCTTGCGCTGGCCCTTCGGCACCCAGGCCGCCCTGGCGGTGTGGCGGCTGCTGTACTTTCGCCCAGCGGCCATCGAGCCCGACGCCGGGCACCGCAGCCCGCTGGCGCGCGGCGCCTACCTGGTCGAAGGCCTGGGGCACTGCAGCGCCTGCCATGCGCCGCTCAACGCCGCTGGCGCGGGCAGCAGCCTGGCGGCTGCGGCCGGGCGCCTGGGCAGCGCCGGCCTGCTGCCGCAAGCGGGCTGGATCGCCCCCTTGCTGACCGACCCCGGCCACCCGGGCGTGGTCGGCCGCTCGACTGAGGAACTGGTGCAATTGCTCAAGACCGGTGTGTCGCCCCAGGCCGCCGTGATGGGCCCGATGGCCGAGGTGGTGGCCGGCAGCACCCAGCACCTGCGGCTCGACGACCTGCGGGCGATGGTGCTCTATCTGCACAGCCTGGTGCCCGCTGCGCCGGGGCCGCTACCCGTCGCCCAGCCGCCCGCCAGCGACAGGCGGCCCGCCAATGACCTGATGACCCAGGGCGAGAAACTCTATGTCCGGCATTGCGCCGATTGCCACGGCGGCCAGGGCCAGGGCGCGCCCGGCATCTACCCGCCGCTGGCCGGCAACCGCACGGTGACGATGGACTCACCGCGCAACCTGCTGCAGGCCATCACGCAGGGGGGATTCCCACCCGGCACCGCCGGCAACCCACGGCCCTACGGCATGCCGGCCTTCGACCTGTCGCACGATGAACTGGCCGCGCTGGCCACCTGGCTGCGTACCCGTTGGGGCCACGATGCGTCGGCGCTGTCAGCGGTGGATGTCTTGAAGGCTCGGTGAACCTGGCCCGGCCTCCAAAGCCGCTGCCGGTCTTTACCCAACTTCACCGCCCGCGCTGGAACCGCACATCGGCGCCAGCGCTCCAATGGCCCAGGTCAACGGCCGCGCCCTGCGCGCCGTTGTGAGAGGCTAACCATCCAAGGATTCCCATGCGCCGCACCCCCCTTGCCCTGGCCCTTGGCGCCAGCCTTGTTGTCGCCATTGCCACGCTCACCACCCTTGCCGGCTGCGCCACCAGCAGCCCCGACGTCATCAGCCGCAGCGATGCCCAACGCATGTCCACCGTGGTGGACGCCACCGTGCTGACTGTGCGCCCGGTGACGGTGGACGGCACCCAGAGCGGCGCCGGCGCGGTGGCCGGCGGCGTGGTGGGCGGCATTGCCGGCTCATCGGTGGGCGGCCGGCGTGAATCAGCGGCAATCGGCGTGCTGGGCGCGGTGGCCGGCGCAGTGGTGGGCAATGTGATCGAGCGCAACAGCACCCGCGAAGAATCGCTGGAAATCATGGTCCAGCTGCGCAACGGTGATCGCCGTGCGATCGTGCAGGGCAAGGGCAGCGAGACCTTCAACCCGGGTGATGCGGTGATCATCGTCACCACCGGCAGCAAGGTGCGGGTGGCTCGCGCACCGGTGGTTGGCGCACCGGGCAACGCCCCGCTGCCGGCGCCGCAGCCGGGCACCCGCAGCTAGTAGCACTGGCGGCCTGGCCGGGAGGCCAGGGCAACACCGCCGGCGCAAGGCCTTCGGACAGCGCGGTAGCGCCTTTTTCGCACGTAGAAATCACACAATCTTCGTGCATCACGAACTTCGTGTGATACGCTGGCACCTTCACCAAGGGCCAGGCCGATGAAAAACGTCACCGTCAGCATGGAAGACAGCGTTGCCGAGTGGGCCCGCATCGAGGCCGCGCGCCGCAACACCAGCGTCTCGCGCCTGGTCGGCCAGATGCTGGGCGAGAAGATGCGGCATGACGACGCCTACCAGCGCGCGATGCACGAATGGCGCAACCGCCAGCGGGCCTATGCGTCAAACGGCGCGGCCTACCCGCTGCGCAGCCGTCCGGCATCCGCATGAGCCTGGTATTCGTCGACACCCCGGTGCTGCTGCACAGCGAGGACGGCGCCGATGCCCAGCGCCAGCAAAGTGCGCTGGGCTGGCTGACGGTGCTCTGGGAGCGCCGCTGCGGCCGCCTGAGCACCCAGGTACTCAATGACTTCTACGACCATGCCACCCGCCGGCTGACCCCGCCGATGTCGGCCGGCGATGCGCGCGCCGAAGTGCGGCGCTACCAGCGCTGGCAGCCCTGGCTGATCGACCATGCCACGGTAGAAACCGCCTGGGCCATCGAGAGCCGCTTCGGCCTGGCCTATGCCGACGCCTTGGTGGTGGCGGCCGCCCAGCAGCAGGGCTGCCAATGGCTGATCTCGCCCGACCTGCCGCACGACTTGCCCATCGACGGCGTGCACATCCTCAACCCCTTTCTGATCGGGCCGGATGTGCTCGACACGGCCAAGCCATGACCGCCCTGCAAGCCACCCTGAAGCGCGTGGTCCGCGCCGACATCCAGGCCCTGCACGCCTACGCAGTGCAGCCCAGCGCCGGCCTGGTCAAGGTCGACACCATGGAGAACCCGCACCGCCTGCCCGACGCGCTGCAGCAGGCCCTGGGCCAGCGCCTGGGCCGGGTGGCCATCAACCGCTACCCGGCCGAGCGCACCCACGATCTGGCCGCCGCGCTGGCCCGCCATGCCGGCCTTGCCGACGGCCATGCGCTGATGCTGGGCAATGGCTCGGACGAGCTGATCAGCCTGCTCAGCCTGGCTTGCGCGCTGCCGGGGGCGGTGTTCATGTCGCCGCTGCCCAGCTTTGTGATGTACGGGCTGTCAGCCGCGCTGCAGGGCGTGCAGTTTGTCGGCGTGCCACTCACCGCCGACTTCGAGCTGGACGAGGCGGCGATGCTGGCCGCCATCCACCAGCACAAGCCCGCCCTGCTCTACCTGGCCTATCCCAACAACCCCACCGCCAACCTGTGGGACGACGCGGTGATAGACCGCCTGATCGCCGCCGTGGGTCAGCACCAGGGCCTGGTGGTGCTGGACGAGGCCTACCAGCCCTTTGCCGAGCGCGATTCGATGGACCGCCTGCACCGCCATGAGCATGTGCTGGTGATGCGCACGATGAGCAAGTTCGGCCTGGCCGGCGTGCGCATTGGCTACCTGATGGGCCGCTCGGCGCTGATCGCTGAGCTGGACAAGCTGCGCCCGCCCTTCAACATCAGCGTGCTCAACGCCGAGGCCGGGTTGTTCGCGCTGGAGCATGTGGACGAGTACGCGCGCCAGGCCGCCTTGATCCGCAGCGAGCGCGAGCGCCTGCAGCGGGCCCTGCAAGACCTGCCCGGCGTGCGGCCCTATCCCAGCCAGGCCAATATGCTGCTGGCGCGGGTGGCTGATGCCGCTGCCACCTTTGCCGGCATGAAGCAGCGCGGCGTGCTGGTCAAGAATGTGTCGGCGATGCACCCGCTGCTGGCCCACTGCCTGCGCATCACCGTGGGCACGCCGGACGAAAATACCCTGACGCTGGCCGCGCTGCGCGCCAGCCTGTGACCCTCTTCAGAGACCTGCCCCATGGACCGCACCGCCGACGTCTCCCGCAACACCAAGGAAACCCAGATCAGGGTGCGCCTGAACCTGGACGGCAGCGGCCAGGGCAGCTTTGCCACCGGCATCGGCTTCTTCGACCACATGCTCGACCAGGTGGCCCGCCATGGCCTGATCGACCTGGACATCCAGTGCCAGGGCGACCTGCACATCGACGGCCACCACACGGTGGAGGACGTGGGCATCACGCTGGGCCTGGCGGTGGCGCAAGCGGTGGGCGACAAGCGCGGCATCACCCGCTATGGCCACAGCTATGTGCCGCTGGACGAGGCGCTGTCGCGGGTGGTGGTCGATTTCTCGGGCCGGCCCGGCCTGCACCAGCACATCCCGTTCAAGTCGGGCATGGTGGGCGCTTTTGACACCCAGCTCACCCATGAATTTTTCCAGGGCTTCGTCAACCATGCGCTGTGCACCCTGCACATCGACAACTTGAAGGGCGACAACGCCCACCACCAGGCCGAGACGGTGTTCAAGGCCTTCGGCCGGGCGCTGCGCATGGCGCTGACGCCCGACCCACGCTCGGCCGGCGTGATCCCGTCCACCAAAGGCACGCTGTAG
>JANLZT010000074.1:0-16437 GCA_031366465.1 Betaproteobacteria bacterium
GCATGAGCTTCGCTTCGGAATTCAAGGAATTTGCCCTCAAGGGCAATGTGATGGACCTCGCCGTCGGCGTGATCATCGGTGCTGCCTTAGGCAAGATCGTTGACTCGCTGGTCAAGGACCTGATCATGCGCATCGTCGGCAAGATCTTCGGCGGCCTGGACTTCAGCAACTACTTCATCCTGCTGGGCAACCCGCCGGCCGACTTCAAAGGGGCGATGAACTTTGCCGATCTCAGCAAGGCCGGCGTGCCGATGCTGGCCTATGGCAACTTCATCACCGTGGCCATCAACTTCATCATCCTGGCCCTCATCATCTTCTTGATGGTGCGTCAGATCAACGCCATGAAGAAGGCCGAGCCGCCGGCCCCACCGGCAGCCACCGCCGAGGACGTGCTGCTGCTGCGCGAGATCCGCGACGCGCTCAGGCGCTAAGCCGGTGCGGGCACGGCCTGGTGCTGCGCCCGTCCTTCAAACCGCCCCCCCTTTTTACCCAATCACTCGGAGCATTCATGGTCCAAACCCTGGCAGCCCTGCTGTCCTGGATCGCCATGCTGGCGGTCATCTCGATTGCGGTGATGGTCTCTGGCGTCTGGCGCCCACGCGCGCCCGCCGCCGCAGCCGCAGACTTGGGCCGCCACCCCGCACCCCGATTGCGCAGCGCCGCCCAGGTGAACGCCCAGGCCGAGGCGATCGCCCTGGCCCAGGCGCAGGCCCGGGTCGAGGCCAAGTCGCGTAGCCTGGCCCAGCGCCAGCGGCAACGCGGCTGAGGTCTTGCAGCGCGCTGGCACGGCCCGTGCATCGGCCAGGGCGATACTCTGCCCTCGCTGCGCGCGTTGGCCTGCCGGCCCGCGCTGCGCCAACCAGGACACTCATCCGCCCGCTGCTGCCCCTGCCCATGACCCAACCTCCCACGCTCGAAACCCTTACCCAGTCCAAGGTTCACCTGATCGGGGGTGAGAAAGGTGGGGTCGGCAAATCGATGGTCGCGCGCCTGCTAGCGCAGTACTTCATCGATCACCAGATGCCCTTTGTCGGCTTCGACACCGACCGCTCACATGGCGCCTTGCTGCGCTACTACGCCGGTTACGCGTCGCCGGTGGTGGCCGACCGCTACGAGGCGCTGGACGCCATCATCGAAAGCGCTGCCGAGCAGCCCGGCCGCCGGGTGCTGGTGGATCTGGCCGCCCAGACCCATGCACCGCTGGTGCAGTGGATCGAAGATTCAGGCGTGCTGGACCTGGCCGATGTCAACGGCGTGGCCATCAGCTACTGGCATGTGATGGACGCCGGGCGCGATTCGGTCGACTTGCTGTCGCGCCTGCTCGACCAGTTCGGCCCGCGGCTGCACTATGTGCTGGTGCGCAACCAGATACGGGGCGACGATTTCAGCCAGCTCGACAAATCGGGCGAGCAGGCCCGCGCGCTGGCCTTTGGCGCCCGGGTGATCACGCTCAAACACCTGCATGACCCGGTGGTGCAGAAGATTGACGCCGCCAACGCCAGCTTCTGGTCGGCCCGCAACAACACCGCCAAGGACGGCCCGGGCCTGGGGCTGATGGAGCGCCAGCGCCTCAAGATCTGGTTCAACCACGCGATGGCCGAGATCGACAAGGTGGCGGTCTAGATCGCCTGCCCCGGCCGGCCGGGGATTGTCAGTTTCGCCCCGGCCCCAGCAGCCGGCCCAGACGCCCCAGCACCAGCCCGGCGGCCGCCGTGCGGGTCTCAACCCCCAGCTTGGGCAGGATGTGCTCCATGTGCTTGGTGACGGTGCGCGGGCTGGTGCCCAGGATGTCGCCGATGTCGCGGTTGGTCTTGCCGCGCGCCACCCAGTGCAGCACCTCGGCCTCGCGGGCGGTGAGCTTGAAGCTGTGCATCATGGCCTCCAGCAGCGCGGCGTCGTTGGCCTCGCTGGCGACGATCAGCCACTCGTCGTCGGCGGCGTCGTCGGGCGCGGCGCCCGTTGCATCAGTGCCTGGCGCGCTGGCCGGCGCGGCCTCGCCCATCGCATGCAGCTCCAGGGTCAGGCGCCGGCCGCCGCGTGCCACCACCCGCGGCAGCGGCGGCGCCACCGCAGTGCGGGCGGCCGCTTCGCGACGCACCCAGTCGGTCAGCGGCACCGGGGCAAACGGGCTGTCGCTGCCAAAGTAGTCGCGCAGCAGGCTGCGGGCCAGGCTGGTCTGCCACAGCAGCCGGCCGTCGGCCGGGCGCACCACCATGGTGGCATGGCCAAAGGCGTCCAGCGCATTGCGGGCCTGGCGCTGCACGCGGGCGGTCTGGGTGTGGGCGGCGATGCGCACCAGCACCTCGCGTGGCTGGATCGGCTTGCTGACGTAATCAACACCGCCAGCGGCAAAGGCCGCCACCACATGCTCGGTCTCGGTCAGCGCGGTCATGAAGACGATCGGGATGGCCGCCGTGTCGGGCCCGCTTTTAAGGCGCCGCGCCACCTCGAAGCCGTCCATGCCCGGCATCATCGCGTCCAGCAGCACGATGTCGGGGTGGGCCTGGCGGGCCTTGTCGATGGCACTCGGGCCGTCGGTGGCCACCAGCACGGTGTGGCCGGCTGCGTCCAGCGCATCGTGCAGCAGTTGCAGGTTGTCGGGCTGGTCATCGACGATCAGCACCACCTGGCCGCTGGCCTGCGCCAGAGGCGCCGGTGGCGGGGGCTTGGACAGCGGGGCGGGCCAGGTGTCAGGGGGCATCGGACAGGTTCTCAGGCAAAGACAGAGGGGCGATGGTGGCAGGCGTTGGCGCTGCCAACGCGGCCTGGATGCGCTGGGCCAGGGTGTCGAGCTGGAAAGCGCTGGCCAGGGCCCGCAGTTGATCGACAAAGGCGGCACTGGCCGGGTGCTCGGCGGCGATCACATCCAGCTTCTTCTGGATGCCACGCAGATAGCCCAGGCGCACCAGCTCGTCCAGCGCCAGCAAGGCCTCGCGCGGCGGCGCCATCAGGACTTGGGCAGGCACAGGCAGCAGTGGCGGTGGCGCACCAGGGCCCAGCCACTGCAGGGCCAGGCGGCGCTGCAACCAGGCCAGCAGTTCGGCCATGCGCACCGGCTTGACCAAGAAATCAGCCGGCGCGATGCCCAGCGGGTTGTCCAGGCCCTTGTCGAAGGCATTCGCCGACACGATGGCCGCCGGTGCGCTGCTCAAGCCCTGCTGGCGCAGCCGCTGCAGCGTGGTCCAGCCATCGATGCCGGGCATCGCCAGGTCGAGAAAGATCGCGTCCACCGGCTGCTGCGCCAGCAAGCCCAGCGCGGCCTCGCCCGAGGCGGCCTGCAGCAGCTCAAAGCCCAGCGGCGTCAATCGGTCCACCAGCAGGCGGCGGTCGGCCTCTTCGTTGTCGACCACCAGCAGGCGTTTGCGCGGCCCGGCATAGCCGGTGGGCCGGCCCTCGCCCGGGCGCTGGCGCTGGCTGGCGCGGGCCCGCAGCTCGGGCAGGTAGAGCTTGACGGCAAAGCAACTGCCCACGCCCGGCGTGCTGCGCACCGTCAGCTCGCCGCCCATCAGGACTGTGAGCATGCGGGCGATGGTCAGCCCCAGGCCGGTGCCGCTGGTGGCATTGCCGCCGGCCGCACTGCCGCGCACAAAGGGCTCGAAGACTTGCGCCAGCTCGGCGGGGTTGATACCGGGGCCGGTGTCCTCGATCTCGAAGCGCGCCATCTCGCGGGCGTAGTCCACACGGAACGTGAGCTGGCCGCTGCGGGTGAACTTGACCGCATTGCCCAGCAGGTTGATCAGCACCTGGCGCAGGCGTTTCTCGTCGGTGCGCACCAGCTCGGGCAGGTTGGCGCTGCGCTGGTGCACAAAGCGCAGGCCGCGTGCGGCGGCTTGCGGCTCGAACATCCGCACCAGCTCGTCGATGGCCTCGGCAAAGTGCATAGCCGCAGGCTCCAACGCCAGCCGGCCGCTCTCGATGCGGGCGATGTCGAGGGTGCCCTCGATCAGGCTCAGCAAATGGTCGCCGCCGCGCCGTATCACCTGCACTGCGCCGCGCCGGTGTGGCGGGATGGCCGGGTCGTCTTCGAGCAACTGGGCATAGCCCAGGATGCTGTTGAGCGGGGTGCGCAGCTCGTGGCTGATGGTGGTGATGTAGCGGGTCTTGGCCTGGTTGGCGGCATCGGCCAGTCCCAAGGCCTGCTGCAGTTGCCGGTCGGTCTGCTGGTGCGATTCGATCTCGCGGCCGAGCGCGGCGGCTTGGGTCTGCAGGGTCAGCGCCTGGCGATGCAGGGCGGCGGTCTGGCGGCGTGATTCTTCTTGCGCCAAGTGCCGGCTGCGCTGGGCCAGCACCGCCCACCAGGCCACCATGCCGGCGGCCAGCAGCAGCACCGCAAAGGCCTGGCCAAAGCCGGCGCGCAGCAAGGGCGCCACCGCCGCCGCGCTGATGGCGTCCAGGCTGGTGAGCGAGCGCAGGCCCAGCCCATACAGCGCGGCAAACAGCACCGCCAGCAGCGGCACCACGGCGGCCATCAACAGCAAGTAGGCCGACAGGCCGTTTTGCAACTGCGGCGCCATGCGCGCCGGCAGCCAGCGCTGCAGCAGCCGCAGCCACTGGGCTGACAGCCGCGCCTGCGGCTTGCATTGGTCGTCGCAGCGGGCATCCAGGGTGCAGCACAGTGAGCAGATCAGGCCGGCATAGGCCGGGCAGGCGGCCAGGTCTTCGGGCTCATAGCGGCGCTCGCAGATCACACAGCGGCGCAGCCGGTGGCGGCCCAGATCGGCGTCCGCGCCGCTGGCCTCGGCCGCCAGCTCGGCGCGCTCCACCGCCCGCGCGGCCCGGGTGCGGCGCGCCAGGTAGTAGCGCCCGCCGGTGGCCCAGGCGATCAGCGGGGAGGTGAGCAGCGCCGCCACCAGCGCGATCATGGCCGACCAGGCCTGGGCCATCGCGCCAAACGCCCCCAGATGGGCGGCAATGCTGAGCACCGAGGCCACCCCCATCGCGCCCACCCCCACCGGGTTGATGTCGAAAAGGTAGGCGCGGCGGAACTCGATGCCCGGCGGGCTCAAGCCCAGCGGCTTGTTGATCACCAGGTCGGCCACCACCGCCATGATCCAGGCGATGGCGATATTGCTGTACAGGCCCAGCACATGGCTCAAGGCCTGGAACACGTTCAGCTCCATCAGCACCAGCGCGATCACGGTGTTGAACACCATCCACACCACCCGGCCGGGGTGGTTGTGGGTCAGCCGCGAGAAGAAATTGCTCCAGGCCAGGCTGCCGGCATAGGCATTGGTGACATTGATCTTGAGCTGCGAGACAAACACAAACAGCGCGGTGGCCGCCACTGCCCAGCCATAGTGCGGGAAGACATATTCCCAGGCCGCCAAATACATCTGGTTGGGGTCGACCGCGCGCTCGGCCGGCACGCTGTGGGCCAGCGCCAGGTAGGCCAGCATCACACCGGCCAGCATCTTGGCCACCCCCACGATCACCCAGCCCGGCCCGCCCATCAGCGTGGCCGCCCACCAGCGCAGGCCGCCGCCGGGCTTTTTCTCGGGCATGAAGCGCAGGTAGTCGGCCTGCTCGCCCATCTGGGTGATCAGCGCAATGCCCACGGTGAGCGCGGCGCCAAAACCCATCACATTGAAGCCCGCGCCCAGGCCGTCGCTGCCGGCAAAGTGGGTCAGGCCGGCCAGCTCACCCGGCGCCTTGACCAGCACATAGGCCAGCGGCAGCACCAGCAGCGCCAGCCACAGCGGCTGGGTCCAGACCTGCAGCCGGCTGATCGCCGTCACGCCGTGGCTGACCAGCGGGATCACCACCAGCGCGCACAGGCCGTAACCCCAGGCCGGCGGGATGTCGAAAGCCAGCTCCAGCGCATAGGCCATCACGGCGGCCTCCAGCGCGAAGAAGATGAAGGTGAAGCTGGCGTAGATCAGGCTGGTGATGGTGCTGCCCAGGTAGCCGAAGCCGGCGCCGCGGGTGAGCAGGTCCATGTCCAGGCCGTGGCGCGCAGCGTAGACGCTGATCGGCAGGCCGGCCAGGAAGATGATCAGCCCGGTGGCCAGGATCGCCAGCGCGGCATTGGCGAAGCCATGCTGCACCAGCAGGGTGGCGCCCACCGCCTCCAGGATCAGGAAGGACGCCGCGCCGAAGGCGGTGTTGGCCACCCGCCACTCGCTCCACTTGCGGAAGGTGCGCGGGGTAAAGCGCAGCGCGTAGTCCTCCATGGTCTCGCGCGCCACCCAACTGTTGTAGTCGCGGCGGAACTTGATGACTTGCTGGGGTGCGGTGGCGGCGCTGGGGTGGGCGGGCATCCCGCAGGATGCATCAAGAATCGCACCAGGGCCGGCGGGGCGCCAAGCCGGTGCATCGCACCGGGTTCGCGCAGCCAGGGCCAGCAGGGTGCACCAAATCGGGATTTTGGGGTCAACGCGCCGCCGACGCGCCGCAAGTGCACCCCAATCCGGTGCGCTGCTGCCCCGGCGCCTCAGCCCGCAGCCAAGCGGCGCTTGGCCAGCCCGAACAGCCGGTACACCACCATCGCACCGGCAAACAGGCCGGCCGCCAACAGCACCGGGCCGTAAGGGTCGGCACTGCGGTCGTAGAGCCAGCCGGCCAGCGGCGGTGCCAGCGTGACGATCACGAAGAACACGCTGACAAACACCCCCATGCCAAAGGCCCGGCGCTGCGGCGCCATGGCCTCGACCGTCAGCGCCATGATGATGCCGGCCGGCGCCGCGCCGATCAGGCCGAACAGCAGGCTCAGCGGCACCGCCCAGGCCACTTGCTGCAGCAGCAGCATGCTCAACACCGCCACGCTGCCGCAGAAGTACAGGATCGGCTCGCGCTTGCCGGTTCGGTCGGCGATCTGCCCGCACAGGGCGCCTGAGAAAATCATCACCCAACTGGCGATGCTGATGACCGCCGCAGCCTGGGCCGGGCCGTAGCCACCGGCCACCAGCAAGCGCGGCGCAAAGCTGAGGTAGACGATGTAGCCGGCATTGAACAAGCCCCACACCGTGCCGGCCAGCACCGTCAAGACCCATTCCGAGCGCAACAGCCGGGCCGACACTGGCGCCGGCTGCCGCGCCACTGGCGGCGGCCGGTAGCCCCACAGCAGCGCGGCGGCACACAGCGCGCAGTAAGCCGACGCCAGCCAGAACACCGCCTGCCAGCCCAGGCGGGCGGCCACCCAGCCCTCGCCGATCTGCCCCATGGCGATGCCGAAGGGCCAGCTCATCACCAGGATGCCCATCGCCGTGGCCAGCTCCTGGCCCATGAACCAGTCAGCCACCATCTTGGTCAGGTAGACCGTGCTGACCACAAAGCCGATGCCGGCCACCACCCGGCCCAGCGCCAACTGCCCGAAGCCCTGGGCCAGTGCCGCCAGCACACCGCCCAGCGCCAGCACCAGCAGGGCTGAGCCCACCAGCCAGCGGTCGGGCAGGTAGCGGCCCAGGTAGCCGGCCGGCAGCGCCAGCAACAGCCCCGGCAGCATGAACAGGCCGATCAGGCTGCCGATCTGGGCATAGCCCAGGCCCAGCTCGGCCACCAACAGGTCAGACGCTGAGCCCAGGGTCTGGAACTGGAAGCCCAGGCCGGTGCGGCAGGCAAACAGCAAGCCCAGCATCCGCCAGCGGCCAGGGTTGATCGGCAACGCGGCGGCTGGCAGGATGGCGCTCATGGTGGGGGTCCCGACCGGGCTGGGCCAGGGTCGGCCCACAGCGCGGTGCGCGATTGTGGCGGCTGCGCGGGGCCTGGTGCCGCGCGGGCGCCGCAGCGCCAAATGTCAGCGGCCCAGGTTCTTGAGCCGGGCCGGCTCGACGATCTCGATCCAGTAGCCGTCGGGGTCTTTGATGAAGGCCACATCCTTCATCTTGCCCTGGTCGGGCCGCTTCACAAACGCCACCTGGTGCTGGTCGAACCAGGCCACCGCAGCGTCCAGGTCGGGCACCGAGAAGCAGATATGGCCAAAGCCCTGGGGCTGGGCATTGCCGTCGTGGTATTTGAAATCGGCTTGGTCCTCGCTGCCCCAGTTGTGGGTGAGCTCCAGCACGCCGCGCTGCGAAAACGTCCAGGCCGTGCGCTCACCGGCATCGTCGGGCACGGCGTTCTCGAGCGCTGGATTTGCCGGCAGATGGGCCAGGAAGTAGAGCGAAAAGCGCATCTCGGGGAAGTCGAGCTTGCGCAGCAGGCGCAGGCCCAGGATGCGGGTGTAGAAGTCCAGCGCCACCGCTGGGTCCTTCACCCGCAGCATCGTGTGGTTCAACACAAAGCCGGCGGTGGCGGCGGCGGCCTGGGCGCTGACGCCGGGTTGGTGCTCGGTGGAAAAGCTCATCGCGCTATCACAAGGGTTGGGAGGTTGAAGGCGGTCGATCAGGGCCGGGCCGAACCGGCCGCGGCCACGACCAACCGTGGTGGATCAGGCTGGCCCGCCGCCCGGTCCGCAGACAGATCGGCTGGCAGCGCGGCAGGGCGCCTGGCCACCTGCACCGAGCGCTGCAGGTAGCGCAGGCAGGTCACCCGCAGGAAAGACGCAAAGTTGGGCACCTCACCGCGGTGCGCCAGGATCTCGTCATGGAACAAGGAGACCAGCGCATTGGTGGTGCGGCCCTCGGCCTCGGCCATCTCGGCCAGCACGTCCCAGACCATGTTTTCCAGCCGCAGACTGGTCAGCACGCCATGGATGCGCACGGTGCGGCTGCGCTGCTCGTACTGGATCGGGTCGGCCTTGACAAAGAACTCGCACATGCTGGGCTCCTGCTGGGGATGGGGAAGACCTCCTAGATGGCCCGGGCACTCATCTGCTTGGCGATGTACTCGGCCTGGCGGATGGCCAGCGTGACGATGGTCAACGTCGGGTTCTCGGCGCCGCCGGTGGTGAACTGGCTGCCGTCGCTGATGAACAGATTGCTCACATCGTGGGTCTGGCCATAGGCATTGCAGACGCTGTCCTTGGCGCTGGCGCCCATCCGGCAGGTGCCCAGGTTGTGGGTGCTGGGGTAAGGCGGGGTGCGGAAGCTCTTGGTCGCGCCGGCCGCCTGGTAGACCCGCTGGCCCTGGGTGAAGGCATGCTCGCGCATCGCGATGTCGTTGGGGTGGTCGTCGAAGTGCACATTGGGCGCGGCACTGCCCCATTTGTCTTTGACCGCGCTGTTGAGGGTGACACGGTTGGTCTCGCGCGGCATGTCCTCGCCCACCAGCCACATGCCGGCCAGGTGGGTGTAGTTGTCCATGTACTCGGTGAAATCCGACCCCCAGGCGCCGGGGTTGAGGAAGGCCGCCATGAAGGGCACGCCCAGCGACAAAGTCTCCAGCTCATAGCCGCCAGCAAAGCCGCGCTTGGTGTCGTGGCGGGCCTCGTCGCGGATGATGCCGGCCATGGTGGTGCCCCGGTACATGTGCACCGGCTGCTTGAACATCGCGTAGACCGACCCCGTCATGTGGCGCATGTAGTTGCGGCCCACCTGGCCCGAGCTGTTGGCCAGGCCATCTTTGAACTGGCTGGACGCCGACAGCAGCAGCAGCCGCGGCGTCTCGATCGAATTGCCGGCCACGCAGACGACGCGGGCCTTCTGGCGCTGCTCCTGGCCAGCCTTGTCGAAGTAGACGACACCGGTGACCTTGCCGGCCGCATCGTGCTCGATGCGGGTGACATGGCTCTCGGGCCGCAAATCCATGTTGCCGGTTTTCTCAGCCGCCGGCAGCTCGGTGTAGAGGGTGCTCCACTTGGCGCCGCTCTTGCAGCCCTGGAAGCAAAAGCCCAGTTGCATGCAGCGGCCGCGGTCATGGCGGGGCTCGCTGTTGATGGCCATATTGCCGGTGTGCACCTCCTTGTAGCCCAGCTTCATGGCGCCGGCATGCATCACCTTGTAGTTGTTGTTGCCCGGCAGGCCGGGGATACCGTTGGTGCGGGTGACACCCATCTTGTCCTCGGCCCGGGCGTAGTAGGGCTCAAGGTCCTTGAGCGTGACCGGCCAGTCCATCAGGTTGGCGCCGTCGATGTTGCCGTAGTGGGTCTTGGCACGGAACTCATGGTCCTGCAAGCGCAGTGAGGCCCCGGCCCAATGGGTGGTGGTGCCGCCTACCGTCTTGCAGATCCAGGCCGGCAGGCCGGCAAAGTCTTTGGCCACCCGCCAGGTGCCGGATGTGGTGCGCGGGTCGAGCCAGGCGAGCTGCACAAAGCTCTTCCACTCGTCGTTGATGAAGGTGGCCTGGCTTTGCAGGGCGCCGGCCTCCAGCACCACCACCTTGATGCCCTTTTGGGCCAGCTCATTGGCCAGCGTGCCGCCGCCCGCGCCCGAGCCGATGATGACGACCGCGCCGTCGTCGCTGAGATCGATTTTTGCCATGCTTTGTCTCCGGTGTTGTGGTGGGTTGGATCAGCCAAACCAGGGCGGCGGGCTGGCGGCCTTGGACGGCGCCGGCAGCCACTTCAAATCCTGGAAACCACGGCTGATGTAGCCGCCTTTCTCCCAGGCCGACCCGGGGTAGCCGAACACCGCATAGGCCATGTCGTTGTCGTAGAGCGAGGTGATGCACTGGCCGCGCACGGTGCCGAAAAAGGGCTGGCCCTCCATGGCCTTGACTATCGATAGCTTCTTGGCCGGCGTGGCCTTGGTGAAGCTGCCACCGGCGGCGCTGTTGAGCGCGGCGATGCCGTCGCGGATCTGGGTGGCCGCACCCGCATCGCCAGCGGCCTTGGCGTCCAGGTCCTTGGCCAGCAGCGCGTAGACGGCATCCGGCAGCTTCTTGTGCGGGTAGAGCACGCGGCCCATCGCCATCAGGGTCTGGCCCTCGGCCTTGCTCAAGGTCTTGAGTTCCACCGCCCAGACCGGCGACGGTGCCAGCGCGGCCAGCACGCTGCCCCCGGCGATGCTGCCCATCAGCACGCCCGAGCCCTTGAGAAAGCTGCGTCGCACCAGCGGCAGGTCGAGCTTGGGCACCTCGCCCGACTCGTCGCCGCAATCGGCGCTGGACGATGTCACGGCTATGCCGCCCAACTGGATGGGAATGATGCGCATGGAGTGTCTCCTGAGGTAGCCGGGCATCTTGGCGGCCCGGGATAAAGCCAGTGTGGCACCCGCTGCCAGCGGGCAGGTGATAGCGGGTTACTTACGAGGGAAAGCACCGAGCAGGGGCAGCGGGATGCGACAACTAGTACTGCGTTTCACCAAACCGTTTACACGAAATCGCGTCTTCGTCCGCCATGCGTCGTTGCAAATCCTCGCCATAGCTACGGCCATGGCTGCGGTTTGCGCCTAGCCTGACGAACGAATCCATCGATTTCATTTGTAAGCAGTTCGGTGAAACCCAGTACTAGCTTAGCTTGACAACGTCCGTGGGCGCGGTCAGACCAACATCGGCGGCGGCAGCAGGCTCTTGCGTGCGATGTGGCCGCCGGCATCCAGCGTCATGTCGTGCAGCGCGGCGGCTTCGTGCAGCGCAGCGTCGAACCGCGGCTGCTTCGGGGCATCGCCTTGCACGATCAGCAGCGCTTCGGCGGCAACGCTTCCGGTGTTGACGAAGCAACGGCTCGCGCCGGCCGGCAACGACAGCGTGTCCCACGCACCCAGTTCGGCGCGCAGGGCGCCGCTTTTGCCGACGCTGTTGCCGATGTCTCTGCCGCCATGGCTGAAGTCCACGGCGAGCGGGCCTTTGGCGTGGACCAGCACGGCCGCGTGGTCCAGGACGAACGGTGCGCTGCGCTGCCCGGGCAGGACCCGCAGCCACTCGACGCTGAAGCCCTGCGGGTCGGTCACTGCGGGGCGGTGGTCGAGGTGCTGCGTCAGACCCCAGCCGATGACCGGCGCCAGTTCCCACCCCTGCCCGGGGAGCAGGCTGTCGAGCGTGGCCCGGCGCCAGTCGCGCTGCGCCGGCTTCACGGCGCGGGCGGCCAGCCCTACGGCCGGCCAGCGCCTGAGTTGTGCCACTTCTTCGTCGGGCATCAGCGGCAGCAGCCTGGCAGGGTCGGGTTCGGGCCCGCCGGGTGGCACTTCGATGATCTGGTTGTCCCGTCCCAGCCACAGGCCGGAGACGCGGGCGCGGCGCATCACATCGGGGCTCCAAATGATGCCGCCAGTGTCGTCGCCGCCCAGCACCGTCATCAGGAAGCCGTGGCGCGTGCCGCAGTTGGAAAAGCCGCGAAACATCCACGGTGGCATACAGATGACGTCGCCTTCGTCGAGCGCTAGAGTGCCCTCGTTGCCCTTCACGCCCCAGTGCAATGCAAAGCTGCCTTCGCACACGATGAAGACTTCGGCGGTGAAGTGAAGGTGCAGGTTGTTGGTGATGCCCGGCGCCATGCCGGCAGCGCCAATATTGAAGCCGTGCGGCTCCCGCAGATTGACTACCTGGCTGGCGTTCTGTGTCACACCCGGCCCGATGATCGAGTAGTTCTCCTTCGGATGCGAGCCCGGCAGTCGCACGTCGATGAAGGCATCGTCGCAGCTGACGTATTGGGCGCGACGGATGTGGCGGCGTTGGAGTTCTTCGGGGGTCAGGATCATGGCAAGGTGTGCAGTGTTCGGCCCTTGACGGGGCCTTGCGTCAAGCCGTAGACGATCTGTTTGCCGGAACTTGGCAAAGGGCGCACTCATCGCGGCAACCTGGCCGACGAGCGCAGCCCCTGCTCGGCCAGGCGGGCTGCGTCGATGAAGGTCACGTTGGTCTTGCTGAAGGGCGTGATCACAGGCAGTGGCAGGCAGTGGCAGGCAGCGTGGGCGTCTTGGGGTCGCCGTCATGCCGCCGTCCAACCCCCGTCCACCATCAGCGCCGAGCCCGTGACCAGGGCGGCAGCGTCGCTGGCCAGGAACAGCACCGCGCCCATCACGTCTTCCACCCGGCCCACACGGCCCAATGGCAGCTTGCTCAGCACCTGCTCGCGAAAGGCGGGCGTGGCCAGCCAGTCGTGGGTCATGGGGGTGTCGATGAAGGTGGGGCAGACGGTATTGACGCGGATGCCGAACGGGCCGAGTTCCAGCGCCAGGGCCTTGCTCATGCCCTCCAGCGCGTGTTTGCTGGCGCAGTAGATGCTGCGGTTCACGCCGCCCACATGGCCCATCTGCGACGACATCTGCACGATGCTGCCCGCCAGGCCGGCTTGCTTGAGCCCGACGGCGACAGCGCGGGCGACAAAGAAGGCCGCCTTGGTGTTGAGTCCCAGCAGCGTGTCTACATCGTCCTCGGTGACCTCATCGAAGGGTTTGGGGCGATTCGTGCCGGCGTTGTTCACCAACACCTGAAACGGACCTTGCTCGGCCACGGTTCTCGCCACGGCGGCGGTGTCGGTGATGTCGAGCACCAGCGCGTGGGCCCGGTCTCCGCGGGCACGCAGGGCTGCTGCGGCGCCCTGGACTTCGCTGGCGCTGCGGGCCGCCAGCCAGACCTCGGCCCCAGCTTCGGCGAGCGCCGCCGCACACGCCAACCCCAGGCCGCGCCCGGCGCCGGTGACGAGCGCGCGCCGGCCGTCCAGGCGCATGCTGGGGGTAAGCGGCAAGGCAGCTGTCATGATCAAGGTGGCCTCAGGCCTGCGCCGGCACCGGCTGGTACCACGGCAAATCGGGCTGCTTGCCGTAGCGGCGCACCCGCAGGTTGGCCTGCTCGCCGTGGCCGGCAAAGTTCTCCATATGGCACAGCCGCGAGCACACTGCACCGATGGCCGCACTCGCTTCGTCCGTCAACACGCGCTGGTAAGTGCAGGTCTTCAGAAACTTGCCCACCCACAGGCCGCCGGTGTAGCGCGCGTTTTTGTTGGTGGGCAGGGTGTGGTTGGTGCCGATGACCTTGTCGCCAAAACTGACATTGGTGCGCGGGCCCAGGAACAACGCGCCGTAGTTGGTCATGCGGCGCAAGAACCAGTCGGGGTCGCGCGTCATCACCTGCACATGTTCGCTGGCGATGCGCTCGGCCTCGGCCAGCATCTCTTCGTCGCTGTCGCAGACGATGACCTCGCCATGGGCGGCCCAGCTCTGGCGTGCGATGGCTGCGGTGGGCAGGATCTTCAGTTGACGTTCCACTTCGGCCAGGGTGTCGTGGGCGAGCTTTTCGCTGGTGGTCAGCAACACAGCCGGCGAGGTGGGCCCATGCTCGGCCTGTCCCAGCAAGTCCACGGCACACAGTTCGCCGTCAACCGTGTCGTCGGCAATCACCAGGGTTTCGGTGGGCCCGGCGAAAAGGTCGATGCCGACGCGGCCGTAAAGCTGGCGCTTGGCTTCGGCAACGAACATGTTGCCAGGCCCCACCAGCATGTCCACCGCCTTGATGCTTTGCGTGCCGATGGCCATGGCGGCCACGGCCTGCACGCCGCCCAGCACCAGGATCTGGTCAGCGCCGGCAAAGTGCATGGCTGCCACGATGGCCGGGTGCGGTGCGCCCTGGTAGGGCGGTGCGGTGGCCACGATGCGCGGCACGCCCGCCACCTTGGCTGTGAGCACGCTCATGTGGGCCGACGCGATGAGCGGGTACTTGCCGCCAGGCACATAGCAGCCCACGGCGCCCACGGGGATGTGTTTGTGGCCCAGCACCACGCCGGGCAGGGTTTCGACCTCAACGTCTTGCATCGAGTCGCGCTGGATTTGCGCAAAGCCGCGCACCTGGGTCTGGGCGAAACGGATGTCCTCCACCTCGCGCGGGCTGAGTTGCTTCACCGCTGCTTCGATGGCGCCTTGCGACAGCGTGAAGTCGGCCGGGTCCCACTGGTCGAACTGCTGCGAATAGCGGCGCACGGCGTCGTCACCACGCGCTTCGATGTCTTTGAGGATGCCTTCAACGGTGGCACGGACCTTGGCATCGGCATCGGCCAATGCAGCAGCGCTGGCGCCGCGTTTGAGACAGCGAATCAATTGGAACTCCTTGAAGGATCAGGCCGGCCTGCAGCGCTAGCGTTGCAGGCCAGGCGACGGGGGGCAATGCTGTGAGGGCGGGTGTTCATCCGGGCCAACGCTTGAGTGACGGGTTGACGATGTAGCGCAGGTCGTCCAGAACATCCAGGCCGGCTTGCTGAAGGATGTGCAGCACATCGATCATCACCCAGTTGTCGATGATCTTGCCGTCGCGGTCGGTGCGGTACCAGTCGGCCACGCGCATCTCGACGCGGCGCCCGGACGGTGGCATGCCAAGCCATTGCCCGCCCAAGTGCGTGCCGTAGAGCGAGGGCCAACCGGCAGTGACGGCAAAGCGGCCATCACCCAGGCGGATGCAGTGGCCCGGGGCGTCCTCGGGGCCGGCGTGGTCGCGTTTGATCCCTTCGCGGTCCGGGAAGGCCTGGATGAACAGCGCGCCGTGGAAGTCCAGAAAGCCCCGCTGCCCGCGGCTGCTGCCAATGCCGGCCGGGCCGTACCACATCATGTTCTGGTGCCAATGCGGGCTGTGTTTGCTGCGCGTGGCGGCCAGATTCTTCAGCTCGTCGCCTTTGGCCAGGCCCAGCTGCATTTCGCGCACGGCCGCAAGCGTGGTGGCGCCGAGTTCGGCGTCCACGCTCACTGCGGTGGCACCGCTGTCACACGGCGGGAAGGCCCAGGCCTCGGGCGAGCCGGGCATGCGGCGAAACGGGTAGAGGCCGGCTTGGCGCATGAGATCGACGATGTCCAGCAACACATAGACCTTGGCGATGCGGCCTTCTCGAAAGACGGCATTGATGCCCAACCGCAATGTGCACAAGCCTTGTGTCGGAGCGATGCCCAGCCAGGGCGCGGCCAGGTTGCCCATCAACACGCCCCAGGTGCTGACGCATTCGCGGCCTTCGTACTCGCCGCCCAGCATGCAGGCCATGCGGGCTTCCCAATCGGGAAAGGCCTGGCGCAGCGGCGCCCACAGCTGCGCGGCGGCCTCGGCATTGCCCTGCAGGTCGTTGATGGGGTGAAAGACACGCCAAACAGCGTCGGGGTGGCAATAAGCGGCCAGTGTCTGATCGATGGCCGCGCCATCCGATTCAGACAGGCGGTGCAGCAGTTCGGCCAGTTGGCGCTTGTTGGCGGCGTGGTGGTTCATGGGTTCAACGGTTGCTGGTTTGAATCACGGCGCGGCTGCCACTGCCACGGCGCCTGGGGCCTGACGCTTGTGCGCATCGATGGCGGCTCGGGTTGCGTCATGCGTGGCGCGGGTGACGTTGAGCATGCCGTAGAAGATGGCCGCTATCAGCCCCGGTATCACCGACAGCACCCACGCGGCCGCCAGGCCCATCAGCACGGTCTCAGAGACCTGGCCGGGCGTGGCCTTGGCCGGGAAGGCCACGACGGCCAGCACCCAGCCCGCCAGCGCAGTGCCTAAAGCCTGGTCGACGCGGGCGAAGAAGGTGCGCGTGGCAAACAGCGCGCCTTCCTGGCGCAGGCCGTACTTCAATTCGTTCTCGTCGGCGATGTCGGCCAGCGCCGAGTAGATCGTCGTCGTCATGACGCTGTAGGGCGCGTGCTGCAACAGCGAAAACGCGATCAGGATGGCCAGCAGGTAGGGCGTCTGTGCCGACAGGATGCCCAGGTAACCCAGCGCCAGGGG
>JANLZT010000076.1:0-8124 GCA_031366465.1 Betaproteobacteria bacterium
CTTTGACCGCTACGTCACCTATGCCGACTACTGGATCCAGGACCACGAGTACCGCGACACCGACACCGGTGAGGTGTTTGACCGCGGCGCACTGAATGCCGAGCTGGAGAAGATCGAAAAGCCCGCCGGCATTGCCAACCCCAAAGACTTCCGCAACGAGATCGTCAACTTCGTGCTGCGCGCGCGCGCCAACAACCAGGGCAACAACCCGGTCTGGACCAGCTACGAGAAGCTGCGCACGGTGATTGAGAAGAAGATGTTCAGCAACACCGAAGAGTTGCTGCCGGTGATCAGCTTCAATGCCAAGGCCAGCACCGACGAGGCCAAGAAGCACGAGGATTTCGTCACCCGCATGGTGGCCAAGGGCTACACCTCCAAGCAGGTGCGGCTGCTCTGCGAATGGTATTTGAGGGTGCGCAAATCGTCTTGAGCCCGGCCCGCGTGGCTGCCGCAGTCTGAACAGGAACCGCGATGCTTCAGCAGATCATCGACCGACGGCTGGCGGGCAAGAACAAGTCCATCGGCAACCGCGAGCGCTTCATGCGGCGCTACAAGGACAAGATCACCGACGCAGTGCGGCGCGCGGTGGACGGCCGCGGCATCCGCGACATGGCCCAGGGCGAGGAGGTGCGCATCCCCAAGAAGGACTTGAGCGAGCCGGTCTTCCACCATGGCCCGGGTGGCAAGCGAGAGATGGTGCACCCGGGCAACCAGGAATATGTGCGCGGTGACCGCATCAAGCGCCCGCAAGGCGGCCAGGGCGGTGGATCAGGCAAGGGCCAGGCCAGTGACCAGGGCGAGGGCGAGGACGACTTCACCTTCACGCTGAGCAAAGAGGAGTTCATGCAGGTCTTTTTCGAAGACCTGGCCCTGCCCAACCTGGCGCGCACCCAATTGGCCGAGACACCCGAGTGGAAGTCCCACCGTGCCGGGTTCTCCAGCGACGGCACGCCCAGCAATATGCATGTGGTGCGCTCCTTGCGCGGCGCCATCGGCCGGCGCATCGCCATCGGCTCTGGCTCACGCCAGGAGCTGGCCGAACTCGAAGCCCAATACGCCATCAACCAGGCGGCGGCCCAGGCTGGCGATGTTGCCGCACAGGCCGCGCTCAAGCCCCTGCTCTTGCAGATCGAGACGCTGCGCGCCCGCCTGGCCCGCATCCCGTTCCTCGACCCGATCGACCTGCGCTACCGCAACCGGGTGCGGGTGGCGGTGCCCACCAGCAAGGCGGTGATGTTCTGCCTGATGGATGTATCGGGATCGATGGACGAGGCCCGCAAAGATTTGAGCAAGCGCTTCTTCATCCTGCTCTACCTGTTTCTCACCCAGCATTACGACAAGATCGACATCGTCTTCATCCGCCACCACACCCAGGCGCAAGAAGTGGATGAAGAGAACTTCTTCCATGCCCGCGAGACCGGCGGCACGGTGGTGAGCAGCGCATTGGTGCTGATGGAAGAGATCATCCGCGCCCGCTACAGCCCGAGTGAATGGAACATCTACGGCGCTCAGGCCAGCGACGGTGACAATTGGCACCATGATTCAGGCCGCTGCCGCGAACTGCTGAGTCAGAAAATCCTGCCGCTTTGCCGCTACTTTGCCTATGTGCAGGTGGCCGAAGAAGAGCAGAACCTGTGGACCGAATACACCCAGATCACCGAGACCCACCGCCACTTTGCGATGCGCAAGGCGGTGCAGGCCTCGCAGATCTATCCTGTGTTCCGCGACCTGTTCAAAAAGGAAGGCGTGAAATGACCGGCATGACCCACCCCCGAAGCGCCTTCGGCGCTCCGTCTCAAGGGGGCGACGCCAGTGGCCCGGCAGAGCCGGATCCACAGCGGTCGCTTGCCGACGCCGTACCACGCCCCCGGCGCGGTCCACTGCCGTTGGACAAGCCTGCCTACCGCCTGCCCGCACCCAGTGACTGGTCGTTCGAGTTGATCGACCAGTACCACGAGGTGATCCGCCACACTGCCGCGCGCTTTGGGCTGGACACCTATCCCAACCAGCTCGAAGTCATCACTGCCGAGCAGATGATGGACGCCTATGCCAGCGTGGGCATGCCGGTGAACTACCGCCACTGGAGCTATGGCAAAGAGTTCATCAGCACCGAGAAGAACTACAAGCGCGGCCACATGGGCCTGGCCTACGAGATCGTGATCAACAGCAACCCCTGCATCAGCTACCTGATGGAGGAGAACACCATGCCGATGCAGGCCCTGGTGATCGCGCATGCGGCCTATGGCCACAACAGTTTCTTCAAGGGCAACTACCTGTTCCGGATGTGGACCGATGCGTCGTCGATCATCGACTACCTGGTCTATGCCAAGCACTATGTGGCCGAATGCGAAGAGCGCCATGGCCTCGACACGGTGGAGCTGTTCATCGATAGCTGCCACGCGCTGCAGAACCACGGCGTGGACCGCTACCGCCGGCCCACCCGAAAGTCATTGGCGCAAGAACTGGCCGAGCGCAAGGACCGCGAGGCCTATGCCCAGCACCAGGTCAATGATTTGTGGCGCACCCTGCCCAAGCGTGCCGAGAAAGCCGGCGGCCCGGCCGAGGCGCGGCGCTTCCCCGACGAGCCGCAAGAAAACCTGCTTTACTTCATCGAGAAAAACGCCCCACTGCTGGAACCCTGGCAACGCGAAATCGTGCGCATCGTGCGCAAGGTGGCGCAGTACTTCTACCCGCAGCGCCAGACCCAGGTGATGAACGAGGGCTGGGCCACCTTCTGGCACCACAAGCTGCTCAACACCATGTACGACGACGGCTATTTGACCGACGGCGTGATGATCGAGTGGCTCAAGAGCCATACCAATGTGGTCTACCAGCCCAAGGTCAGCGACAAGGGCTACTCGGGCTTCAACCCCTACGCGCTGGGTTTTGCGATGTACACCGACATCAAACGCATCTGCGAGAACCCCACCGACGAAGACCGGCATTGGTTCCCCGACATCGCAGGCGCTGACTGGGTGCCCACGCTGGACGCGGCGATGCGCAACTTCAAGGACGAGAGCTTCATCGGCCAGTACTTGAGCCCCAAGCTGATGCGCGACTTCCGCCTGTTTGCGATCACCGACGATGACAAACAGAGCGAGCTGGAGGTCAGCGCCATCCACGATGACGCCGGCTACCGCCGGGTGCGCGAGATGCTGTCGCACCAGTACGACCTGGGCTCGCGCGAGCCCAATATCCAGGTCTGGAACGTCAACCTGCGCGGCGACAGGGCGCTCACGCTGCGCCACTTCCAGCACAACGACAGGCCGCTGGACGACAGTGGGCAAGAGGTGCTCAAGCATGTGGCCCGGCTGTGGGGTTTTGGCGTGCAGCTCGAAAGCGCCAATGGCAAGGGCGACGTGACCAAGCGCTGGACGGTGGCAGCGCCGGGCTGACGCCAGCCACCGGGCTCAAGTCCGCCCGCGCCGCGTCGATGGCAGCGCATGCTGCGGCAGCGGTTCGCCTGCGGCCACACCTTCTTCTGCCGGAGATCTGCCTTGCCGCCCCTGCGCCGCAAAGCCCTGTTGTGACCCCTGCGCCGCGCCTGCCCTGGCGGCGCCAACGTCGTCTGCGGCAAGGCCCGCCGGCCAAGCAGGCCCCCCACATCCTTCACGCCCAGGCCCTGCTGGCCGCACTGCCCAATGGCGTGGTGTTGCGGGCGCCGGACGGCCGGGTGATCGACTGCAACCCGGCCGCTGAACACCAGTTGCACGCCTGCGGCCACCCCCGGGCCTGGCAAACCCCTAGCCACGGCCCGACAACGGCTGGCATCGCTGTCGCGTTGAACCCTCAGCCCGCTTTGGGCGTTGGGGGCCCTGCATGGCATCGATCTTGTCGCGGATGGTTCTGGGCCCGGCGCCGCACCCGGCCCCTGCCACCGCCCTGCTGGCCAGCGCCAGTGCCCTGGTGGCCTGCGGGGGTGGCGCGGGTGGCGCCGCCAGTGGCGATGGCACCGCGGCGCCCGCAGCACCGCCCCCAACGCCGGCCCCCATCAGCCGCGCCCAGGCCTCGCGCTTCCTGGGCCAGGCCGCGTTCGGCGCCACCGACGCCAGCATCGGCCGGGTGCAGGCCCTGGGCTATGCGGGCTGGCTGGATGAACAAATGGCCGCCCCGCGCAGCAGCGGCCAGGTTGACTGGATGCTGGCTGCGGGCTACGGCGATGTGGCCAACCTGGCCAGCTTTCGGGGCACCGACAACAGCCTGTGGCGCAAGCTGATCGCATCGCCCGACGCGCTGCGCCAGCGCGTGACATTGGCGCTGAGCGAGATCTTCGTGGTCTCGATGGCTGGCCTGCCGGTGGCCTGGCGCGGCTTGCTGGCGGCGTCCTACATGGATGTGCTCGAAGCCAATGCCTTTGCAAGTTATCGCAGCCTGCTGCAGGCGGTGACGCTGTCGCCCGCGATGGGCGTCTACCTCAACCTGCGCGGCAACCAGAAGGGCGATGCCGCCACCGGCCGCCAGCCCGATGAGAACTATGCCCGCGAGGTGCTGCAGTTGTTCTCGATCGGCCTGCTGGTGCTGGCCGCTGACGGCACGCCGCGCAGCGGCGCCGAGACCTACGACCAGGCCACCATCACCGCCCTGGCCCGGGTCTTCACCGGCTGGGAGTTCAATGGCTACAACCGCACCGAGCCGGGCTATGTACAGCGCCCGTTGGTGCACATCGCCAGTCGCTTTGATGTGGGGGCCAAGGCCTTTCTAGGCGCCACCATCCCGGCCGGCACCGACGGCGTGACGGCGATGGGCATCGCGCTGGACACGATTGCCGCGCATGCCAATGTCGGCCCCTTCATCGGCCGCCAATTGATCCAGCGCCTGGTGGCCAGCCAGCCCAGCCCGGCCTATGTGGCAAGGGTCAGCGCGGTCTGGGCCGACAACGGCGTCGGCCAGCGCGGCGATATGCGCGCGGTGCTCAAGGCGGTGCTGCTGGACGCCGAGGCGCGCAACCTGCCCGGCACCGCGGATGTCACGGCAAGCCGGCAAGCCGGCAAGCTGCGCGAGCCGGTGCAGCGCCTGGTGCAGTGGGCGCGCAGCTTTGGCCTGGCCTCGCCCACCGACCAATGGAACCTGGGCAATATGTCGGACCCGGCCAGCCGCCTGGGCCAGAGCCCGCTGCGGTCGCCGTCGGTCTTCAACTTCTTCCGGCCCGGCTATGTGCCGCCCAACTCGGCCCTGGGCACGCTGGGCATCACCGCGCCCGAGTTCCAGATCACCAACGAGTCCAGCGTGGTGGGCTGGGCCAACTTCATGCAGGGCGCGGTGGCCAATGGCATCGGCGAGACCCGGCCCGACTACCAGGCCGAGCTGGCGATCGCCGCCGACGCACCGGCCCTGGTGGCGCGCATCGCCTTGCTGCTGGCCGCTGACGGCCTGGATGCCGGCACCGTGGCGGCCATCAGCGGCGGCGTGGCCAGCATCAGCGCGGCCAGCGATGCCGGCAAGCTCAACCGCGTGCGCGCGGCCATCCACCTGGTGCTTTGCGCACCCGACTACCTGGTGCAGGTTTGAGAGGCGATAGAGCGATGACCCACACCATCAACCACCAAAGCCGGCGCGCCTTTCTGCGCCGCTCGGGCGCCCTGTCCCTGGCCGGCGCGGCCAGCCCCTGGGCCCTGAACCTGGCCACCCTGGCCGAGGCCGCAGCCGCTGGCGTGGCCAGCCCCGACGACTACAAGGCCCTGGTCTGCGTCTTTCTCTACGGCGGCAATGACCACGCCAACACCCTGCTGCCCTATGACCTGGCCAGCCACAACGCCTACAGCAAGATCCGCGGCAGCATCGCCCTGCCGCGCGACAGCCTGGCCGCCACCGCACTGCTGCCCAGCCTGGCCCTGCCCGGCGGGCGCCAGATGGCGCTGGCGCCCACGCTGGCGCCGCTCAAGCCCTTGTTCGATGCCGGCCAGTTGGCAGTGCTGCTCAACGTGGGCACGCTGATCCAGCCCACCACGCTGGCGCAGTACAAGGCCGCCAGCGTGCCGCTACCGCCCAAACTGTTCTCGCACAACGACCAGCAGTCGGTCTGGCAGTCGTCCAGGCCCGAGGGCGCCACCTCGGGCTGGGGCGGGCGCATCGGCGATCTGTTCATGGCGTCCAACGCCCAATCCACCTTCACCTGTGTGAACGTCAGCGGCAATGCCGTCTTCATGAGCGGGCAGGCCGCCGTGCAGTACCAGGTGGCGTCCAGCGGGTCGGTGGCGCTGCGCGGCATCGCGGCGCCTTTGTTCGGTTCCAGCGCCTGCAGCGATGTGCTGCGCACGCTGGTCACCGCGCCGCGCAGCCATCTGATGCAGGCCGAGCATGCCCGCATCATGGCCCGCGCCATCGCCGCCCACGCCTCGCTCGGCAGCGCCCTGGCCGCCGCGCCCCTGGCCACGGTCTTCGACGCCACCAACCCGCTGGCCCTGCAACTGGGCATGGTGGCGCGTTTGATCGCAGCGCGCAGCCCGCTGGGTGCGCGGCGCCAGGTGCTTTTTGTATCGATGGGCGGCTTTGACAACCATGACTTTTTGCCCGACGAGCACCCCGGCCTGCTGGCCCAGGTGGCCGACGCGATGAAGAGCTTTTACGACGCCACGGTCGAGCTGGGCGTGGCCCCACAAGTCACCAGCTTTACCGCATCCGACTTTGGCCGCACCCTGGCCAGCAATGGTGACGGCTCAGACCACGGCTGGGGCAGCCATCACCTTTTGATGGGCGGCGCGGTGGCGGGCGGGCGCTTCCACGGCGTGTTGCCCGAGATGTCGGTCAACGGCGCGGATGACGTCGGCCAGGGCCGTTTGCTGCCCACCACGGCGGTCGATCAACTGGCCGCCACGCTGGCGTCATGGATGGGGGTGAGCGACAGCAACCTGGCGCTGGTGGTGCCCAATATCGGCCACTACAGCGTCAAGAATCTGGGCTTGATGGGGTGAGCCGGGTGGCGGGCGCAGGGCGCCACGGTCATGGTCGATGGCGGGCCCGTGAGCGTCGTATTACCATGCGGCCATCAGGTAACACTTCGGGAGCGCCGCATGTCGACCTTGACGAGCAAGGGCCAGGTCACCATCCCCAAGCGCATTCGCGATGAGCTGAAGCTGCTGCCCGGCGCGCCCGTCCAGTTTTCGGTGAACCCGGCCGGCGAGGTGGTGCTGCACCGGCCACAGCCCGCCAGCGGCGCAAGGCGGCGCGGGCCGCCTGATCGCTTCGAGGCGGTGCGCGGCCGTGCAGATCTGCCCTGGCGCACCGATGATCTGATGAAGCTGCTGCGCGCCGACGACTGATGGTGCTGGTGGACACCTGCGTCCTGGTGGACGTGCTGCAGAACGACCCGCAGTGGGCGGACTGGTCGATTGCGCAATTGCGCGGGCAGGCCCTGCTGCACGCGCTGGCGATCAACCCGATCATCTACGCCGAGATCTCGCTGTCGTTTTCCACGCTGGAAGCGCTGAACGAGGTGGTGGCCACGCTGGGGCTTGAGGTGCGCGAGATCCCTCGGCCCGCGCTGTTCCTGGCCGCCAAGGCCTATGCCCAGTACCGCCGGCGCGGCGGCAGCCGGCAGCAGGTGCTGCCGGACTTCTTCATCGGCGCCCATGCCGCAGTGCTGGGCTGGCCGCTGCTGACCCGCGACGCCCGCCGGTTCAGAAGCTACTTCCCCACGCTGGATGTCGTGGCGCCCTGAGTTGCAGCGGGGGCGCCTGTGTCGGCGCACCGTGTTGCCCCAGGTGCCGCCTCGTTAGACTCGACGCCCATCCCGCCCACGGCCCCACCGAGGCCCCGTTTGAGCCCCTTCCCGGTCGACCCCGAACGCCTGCAGCGCCTGGCCGCCACCCGTGGTGGCAGGGTGGCGCTGGGCGGCTTCGAGTACCAGCGCGCCTTTGCGCTGCTGCGCTTGGTGTCCATGCTGGTCGGCCAGGCGGTCAGGGGCACGGCCACCGAGGTGCCGGTCTGGCTGCGCTACGAATGGGCTGAGGATGTCGATGAACTGGCCGCCGACGGCCGCGTGACGCTGTGGCAATGCAAGCTGGGTGACAACTGGACCGCACCGGCAGCGCTGGCCGGCGTGCTGGCCGGCTTCGCGCCGAAGTGGCTGTGGACGCCAGCGGCTGACCGCCACCGGCTGCAGTTCCGCCTGGTCACCAGCGATCC
>JANLZT010000123.1:0-5131 GCA_031366465.1 Betaproteobacteria bacterium
CGCGAGCCAGCCACCCTCTCAGGTGTAGATCACTGGCCGGCGGGTGGCTTTGCCGACCGCAGCAGCTTGCCAAAGTGCAGGCCCCTGGTCGTCCAACCGGGGCCCGGGCCTTGGCTTGATGCAGCCAAGCCCGCACTGCCAGCCGGTGCCGCAGTGGCCATCTGCGTCACGCGGGTGGGTGTTGCGCTGGCGCCCACAGCCACCGCCCGTTGGCGCAGCAAGACGCCATTGACCGCAATGTCCGGCAGACCATCGCCGGTGAAATCCGCCACCACCAGCGCACCCGTCGCGGGCCTCACGTCGCCGACCGCCAGGGTTTCTGGCGGCCTCAGCACGCCGCCGGCGCCGCCCAGCATCACCCGCAGGCCCACGTTGTGTTGCTCAAAGAGGATGTCGGGCAGACCGTCGCCATTGATGTCAGCAATGCTCGGATAACCGCCGAACTCAGTACCCGGCAGCGCTTGGGCCGGGCCAAAGCTGCCGTCCGCCTGGCCGGCCAGCCAGACCAGGCTGGCGCTGGTAGCCAGCACCAGATCGGCGCGGCCATCGCCATTCAAATCCGCCAAGGCGATTGGCCCACCCGCCGGTGCGCCGACCTGACCCTGGCGGATCGCGTCACTGAAGCTTCCATCTGCGGCCTGAAGGAACACCTGGCGTTGGGCAGAGTCGTCGAGCTGCTGGAACAGCAGCAGCAGATCGATTCGGCCGTCGCCGTTGATGTCGCCGCTTGCCATGACGCGGTTCCAAGGCCCATTGCGCGCGCCGGTGGGGGTAGACAGATACTGCGGCGCACCCCACACACCAGGCCCGGCGCGTTGGCGCAATACCAACAATCGCTGATCGTCCAGCGGCATGACGATCATCGGGCGCCCGTCTGCCACATTTGGCAGCACCATGGCCCTGCCGCCGTTGCCCAGGTGCAAGGCCTGAGGCTCGGCAAAACCCCCGCCCACCGTGCCGCGCAGCCAATGCAAGCCGCAGGCCGCAGAAAAGCCGGACTCGCTGGATACCACGGCATCCGGCAAGCCGTCGCCGTCCAGATCGGCCAGTACAAAGCCGGTGGTGGTGCAGTCCATTGCCAGTGTTTGCAGGCGCTCCAGGCTGCCCAGTCCGCCATCGGCGCCAAAACGCAGGCGGTAGAGGGCGCCTGTGAAGTTGATCTCCGACGCAAAAGTGGCTGCAAAGAGTTCGGCACGCCCATCGTGGTCACTGTCAAGGCTGGCGAATTGCGCCCCGCTGATGCGATCGGGCAAGCGCACTGCCAAGGCAAAGCGGCCCGAATCGACGTCGAAGGTCCACGAGTCGCTGACCAGCAGGTTGCCCAGTGCGTCGGGAATATTGCGCATGCGCACTTCCAGGCGCTGCCCCTGCGGCAGGCCTCCCGAGACGGTGTAGACCAGGGTCCGGTCGCCTTCGAGGCTGAGGGTGCCACTCAGCTCCCCACTGCGTTCAGCCTGCACCGAGAACAGCCCCGCTTGCGCAAACACATTGCCCAAGGGTTCATCAAACACGACGCGAATCTGGCTGCTCATCGGCGCGTTCACGCTGCCGGGCGCTGGTGAGCGCTGCACCGGCTTTGGCCCTGCCGTGTCGATGGTGAAGCGCCAGGCGGGCTGGGGCGCCATCGGATTGCCGGCCAGGTCATGCAGGTCAGGGCCGATGCGGGCCTGCCAGACGCCGCTGGTCAGGCCAGGGGTCGGTTGCAACTCAAGCACTCGATCAGTCAGCCAACGCAAGGACGCCTCTGCGGCTACACCGTTGCTGTTGGTCAGGGTCACGGCCTTGGGGCCCGCACTGAACTTGTCCATGGGTTCACTGAAGCTGATGTGCAGGGTCGCGCTCTGCAGCAGGCTGCCCTCTGTGGGCGACAGCGAAACCGTGGTGGGCGCAACACTTTCGCTCGGACGCCCGCCAACGCGCCAGGCGAGGGCGTCTTGGCCTTTGGACGACACCAGTTTGCCGTCGAACCGTGTCGTGCTGGTGCTGCCCACGCTGCCGATCTCGGGTGCGAGCAGTTCTTCTACAAGGTACTGCCCCATCACGGGTTGGGCTCTGCTTGACAAGGTGTAGGTTTGTGTCAACTCGGTGCGAACGCGCGCCACATTGCTCAGACTGACGCCGCCGACGACCGATGTCTCCAGGCCCACCACGGTGACCCGCGCGACAACGCGCAAGCTGTCGGCGCGCCCGTCGCCATCGAAGTCGTCCACATTGGGCAGCGTGCGGTCGAACAACTCGTAGCTGTCACCCACCACCAGGGGCAGGCGCAGCAACTGCACGCGACCCAGGGCGGCGGCAACCCGGTCGGTGGTGTCTGCCGACTGCGTCCACACGCCCTCCGCCGTGCGTTGGATGAACTCTTCGCTCGACCCGTCCGGGTCTTCGGAGCGCACCACAAAGGCAAGCCCGCTGGCGGTATCGCGGGTGCCCGTGACATGGACTGAGTTCAGTGCCGTGCCCGCCCGATAAAACCATTGGTCGCCAATTGCCACGGGGTAGTAGTTGCCACTGAGCGGCGCGTTGCCGCCAACGCCCCCAGCGCCGTCACCACTGGTACCGCCCCCGCCACCCCCACCTCCACCCCCACAGGCTACCAGGGCCAGGGCCAGAGCCAACGGCAAGCATCGAGCCCATTGAACAAGCGCAGGCGGCAGCGGCATAGGGCGGGCTTTCAGCAGTGGAAAAGGGGTCCGGGCGGTATGCCCGTCGGGCGCGGGGTGGCTGTCAAGCCCATGCGGTCGTCCAGCCAAGCTAAGCGGCCCCAGCCGGTGCCACCCAGCCCCGCGGCACCGCGCTCAGCAAGCGCCGGGTGTAGTCCTGCTGCGGCGCAGCCAGGATCTGGGCGGCGCTGGCTTGCTCCACCACTTGCCCGTCCTTCATCACCAGCACCTCGTCGCTGATGAAGCGCACCACCGCCAGGTCGTGGCTGATGAAGACATAGGACAAGCCCAGCTCGTCCTGCAGGTCGCGCAGCAGGTTGAGCACTTGCGCCTGCACGCTGACATCCAGCGCGCTCACCGCCTCGTCCAGCACCAGCACCTCGGGGTTGAGGGTCAGGCAGCGGGCGATGGCCACCCGCTGGCGCTGGCCGCCCGAGAACTCGTGCGGGTACTTGCCAAAGGTCTCGGGCCCTAAGCCCACCTTGACCAGCAAGGCCTGGGCGCGGGCCTCACGCTCGGCGGCATCGGCGCCAATGCCGTGGATGGTCATCGGCTCGACCAGGGTCTGGCCGATTGTGAAGCGCGGGTTCAGGCTGGCGTAGGGGTTCTGGAACACGATCTGGATGCGCCGGCGCATCACCTGGCGCTCGCGGTCGCTCAGCTTGAGCAGGTTCTGGCCGTCAAAGATCACCTCGCCGCCGGTGGGCTCGTGCAGGCGCAAGAGCGTGAGGCCCATGGTCGTCTTGCCCGAGCCCGATTCACCCACCACGCCCAGCGTGTGGCCGCGCCGCAGTTGAAAGTTCACCCCCTGCACGGCCTTGAATTCGCGCTTGCCGAACAGGCCTTCCTTGAGGAAGAAGCTCTTGGCCAGCGCGCGCACTTCCAGCACGACCGGGGCGTCGGGGTCTTTGGTGGCGGCGGGCGCGGCGCTGGCATCGGCGGTCGTCCCGCCGGCAATGTGTTCGTCGATCACCACCAGCCGGGCCGGGGTGTTGACCAGGCTGGGCCGGCAGGCCAGCAGGGCCTTGGTGTAAGCATCCACCGGTGCGCTGAATATCTGTGCCACCGGGCCCTGCTCGCGCACGATGCCGTGGCGCATCACCACCACCTGGTCGGCGATTTCGCCCACCACGCCCAGGTCGTGGCTGATGAACAGCAGGCTCATGCGGTGGCGGTCCTTCAGGCCGGCCATCAACTCCAGGATCTGGCGCTGGATGGTCACGTCCAGCGCGGTGGTGGGCTCGTCGGCGATCAGCAGCTTGGGCTCGCAGGCCAGCGCCATCGCGATCATCACCCGCTGTTGCTGGCCGCCTGAGAGCTCATGCGGGTAGGCCCCCAGCCGGCGCTTGGGCTCGGGCATGCCCACCTCGGCCAGCAGGCCTTCAGCGCGCGCCATCGCGGCGCGCCGGCCCATGCCCAGGTGCTTGATCAGCGGCTCGGCCAGTTGGGCACCGACCGTGAACACCGGATTCAGGCTGCTCATCGGGTCTTGAAAGACGCAGGCGATCTCGCGGCCGCGCAGGCCCTGCAGCTCGGGCAGGCGGGCCTGCAGCAGGTCGCGGCCCCGGTACAGGATGGCGCCCGAGCGCTGCGCGTTGTCGGGCAGCAGGTTCAGGATAGCCATCGCGGTGACGCTCTTGCCCGAGCCCGACTCGCCCACCAGCGCCAGCGTCGAGTTCTCGGGGATGTCGAAGCTGACGCCCTTGACGGCTTGTGCCAGCGTGGTGGCGCCGCGCTCGCCCAGGCGGAAGGCGACTTGGAGGTTTTGGATCGATAGCAGCATGGGGCTCAGTCCGCTCCGCGCAGCTTGGGGTCGAGCGCGTCGCGCCAGGCGTCGGCCATCAAGGAAAACGCGGTGACAAACACCGCCATGAAGCCGGTGGCGGTGGCCAATTGCCACCAGTGGCCCAGGATCAGCTCGCTCTGGGCCTCGGCCAGCATCGTGCCCCAGCTCACCTGGTCGATCGGCACGCCCAGGCCCAGGTAGGACAGGATCACTTCGCTCTTGATGAAGCCCACCACCAGCAGGCTCATGCGCACCAGGATCACATGGCTGACATTGGGCAGGATGTGGCGGAACATGCGGCTGCCCTGGCTGGCGCCTATCGCCTCGGCGGCGCGTACATATTCTCGGCCGCTGTGCTTGATGAACTCGGCGCGCACCTGGCGGTACAGCCCCGTCCAGCCCGTGAGGCCCAGGATCAGCACCACCGTGCCCACGCCCCGGCCCAGCACTGCGGCAAAGGCGAAGATCAGCAGGATGTCGGGGATGGCGGTGAAAACGTTGTACAGCCACTCCAAAAAGTCGCCCACCTTGCCGCCAAAGAAGCCGGCCAGCGCGCCCAGCGTGGTGCCGATCAGGGTGGCCAGCACAGCCGCCAGCACGCCGACAAATACCGATATCTCGGTGCCCTTGATGGCCTTGGCCAGCACGTCGCGGCCCAGCCGGTCAGCGCCCAGCGGCAGGGTCA
>JANLZT010000230.1:0-2791 GCA_031366465.1 Betaproteobacteria bacterium
AGCGGGTGATGCATGCGGTGGCGGGCGCCGCTGGTGTGCCGGCTGGTGTGCCGGCTGATGTGCCGGCTGATGTGCCGGCCGGCGACCCGGCGCTGCCGGTCAGCCCGCGTTGACGGGGATGCCCGCGATGCGCGCCGCCCACTCCTTCGGGCCGGTCTCATGCACGCTGGTGCCGGTCGAATCCACCGCCACCGTCACCGGCATGTCTTTGACGTCGAACTCGTAGATGGCCTCCATGCCTAAGTCGGCAAAGCCCACCACCCGGGCGCCCTTGATGGCCTTGGCCACCAGGTAGGCGGCGCCGCCCACCGCCATCAGGTAGGCGCTCTTGTGCCGCTTGATGGCCTCGATGGCCACCGGGCCGCGCTCGGCCTTGCCGACCATCGCGATCAGGCCGGTTTGCGCCAACATCATCTCGGTGAACTTGTCCATGCGGGTGGCGGTGGTGGGGCCGGCCGGGCCGACCACTTCATCGCGCACCGGGTCAACCGGGCCGACGTAGTAGATGACGCGGTTGTTGAAATCCACCGGCAGCGGCTCGCCCCGGGCCAGCATGTCCTGGATGCGCTTGTGCGCGGCGTCGCGGCCGGTCAGCATCTTGCCGTTGAGCAGCAGGGTATCGCCGGGCTGCCAGCTGGCCACCTCGGCGGGGGTCAGGGTGTTGAGGTCGACCTGCTTGCTCCGTTTGTAGTCGGGCGCCCAGGTCACCTTGGGCCACAGGTCCAGGCTGGGCGGGTCGAGGTAGACCGGGCCCGAGCCGTCCAGCACCAGGTGGGCATGTCGCGTCGCCGCGCAGTTGGGGATCATCGCCACCGGCAAGCTGGCGGCGTGGGTGGGGTAGGTTTTGATCTTCACATCCAGCACGGTGGTCAGGCCGCCCAGGCCCTGCGCGCCAATGCCCAATGCGTTGACCTTCTCATACAGCTCGATGCGCAACTCTTCGAGCTTGTTGGCCGGCCCGCGGGCCAGCAGCTCGTACATGTCGATGTCGTCCATCAGCGCTTCTTTGGCCAGCAGCACCGCTTTCTCGGCGGTGCCGCCCACGCCGATGCCCAGCATGCCGGGTGGGCACCAGCCGGCGCCCATGGTGGGCACGGTCTTGAGCACCCAATCCACCAGGCTGTCGCTGGGGTTGAGCATCTGCAGCTTGGATTTGTTCTCGCTGCCGCCGCCCTTGGCCGCCACCGTGATGTCGAGCTTGGCGCCCGGCACCAGCGTGGTGTGGATCACCGCCGGGGTGTTGTCGCCGGTGTTCTTGCGCGCAAACAGCGGGTCGGCCAGCAGGCTGCCGCGCAACAGGTTGTCGGGGTCGAGGTAGGCCTTGCGCACGCCGGCGTTGACGGCGTCCTCCACCGACCCCGTGAAACCCTCCCAGCGCAGGTCCATGCCGATCTTCAGGAAGACATTGACGATGCCGGTGTCCTGGCAGATCGGCCGATGCCCCTCGGCACACATCCGCGAGTTGGTCAGGATCTGGGCGATGGCATCCTTGGCGGCTGGGCCCTGTTCAGCCTCGTAGGCCCGTGCCAGGTGGGCGATGAAGTCGGCCGGGTGGTAGTAGCTGATGTACTGCAGCGCGGCGGCAACGCTGTCGATCAGGTCGGCCTGGCGGATGGTGGTGGGCATGGTGATGGGCTCGTCAGAGGGTGGGCGGGGCTGGTTTCAGTGCTGGCCGTTGCCGGCACCCGGCGGGTGCATGATGCGGTCGGCAAAGGCGATGGCCAGCGCCGAGAACAGGAAGGCGATGTGGATCAGCGTCTGCCACATCAGCACCTTGTCGGTGTAGTTGGCGGCATTGATGAAGGTCTTGAGCAGGTGGATCGAGCTGATGCCGATGATCGCGGTGGCCAGCTTGACCTTCAGCACCGACGCGTTGACCTGGTCCAGCCACTCGGGCTGGTCGGGGTGGCCGTCCAGGCGCAGTCGCGACACAAAGGTTTCGTAGCCGCCGATGATCACCATGATCAGCAGGTTGCTGATCATCACCACGTCGATCAGCGCCAGTACCACCAGCATGATGATGGTCTCGTTCAGGTGGGTGATCGGCTCATAGCCGACGACGCTCTTGCCGTCGGGCCCCAGGATGGCCGCAGCCTGGTAGCCAGTGCTCTTGACCAGCGTGATCAGGGCCTGCTGGTTGCCGAACGACGCCTCGATCAGATGCACCAGCTCGACCCAGAACTGGAACACGTAGACGGCCTGCGCCAGGATGAGGCCCAGGTAGAGCGGTAGCTGCAGCCAGCGGCTGGCGAAGATCAGGCCGGACAAGGGGGAGGTCCGGCGCGGGGCTGTGCTGGGGGCTTGGGCCATGGTGGCGTGGTCTCTTTGGGGGAAATTCGGTGAATTCTAGGCACCGGTCGGTGTCAGCTTGTTGATGCCCTGGCGCCGTAGACTGCGCCGTTGCGGCGTTGAAACCTGCCTGCGGCGCTGCAGAGTAAGGGCATCGTAAGAGCCCCTGCCTAAGGTGCGGGGTATCGACTTTGACTCGACCATTTCATCCATCCACGGAGACATTCATGAGCGCTGACGGCCCCACCGAACTCAAAACCTACCTGCCCTCGCCGGCATCGGTGGCCGGCGCCCATGTGCAGGGCATGGCGGCCTACCAGGCCCTGGTGGACGAGGCCGATGCCGACTACGAAGGCTTCTGGGCCCGCCAGGCGCGCGAGTTGCTGAGCTGGAAGACGCCCTTCACCAAGACCCTCGACGAGACCGAGGCGCCCTTCTTCAAGTGGTTCGAGGACGGCACGCTCAACGCCAGCGTCAACTGCCTGGACCGCAACGTCGAGCG
>JANLZT010000242.1:0-4876 GCA_031366465.1 Betaproteobacteria bacterium
CTGATCGCCGGCCTGGCGTTGCTGGTCTTCGGCTCGGGCTTTGTCAAGGGCTTTGCGGTGGTGCACTGCCTGGGCATCATGACCTCGATGTTCTCGTCGGTGATGTTCTCGCGCGGCCTGGTCAACCTTTGGTATGGCGGCCAGAAGCGACTGAAATCGGTGTCCATTGGCCAGGTCTGGCGGCCGGCGGGCTCACCCCCGGCCGGCATCGACGGCCCGCCCGAGCAAGCCGTCGCCAAGCGCTGAGCGTCTACGGAGCCCTGACCCATGGAATTCTTCCGGATCCGCCGCGACATCCCGTTCATGCGGCATGCGCTGGTGTTCAACATCGTCTCCTTCGTCACCTTTGCGCTGGCGGTGTTCTTCCTGCTCACGCGTGGCCTGCACCTGTCGATCGAGTTCACCGGTGGCACCGTGCTGGAGGTGGAATACGCCCAGACCGCCAAGCTGGAGAAAACCCGCGCGGCGGTCGAGACGCTGGGCTTTGGCGACGTGCAGGTGCAGAACTTCGGCAGCTCGCACGATGTGCTGGTGCGCTTGCCGGTGCGGGCCCAGGTCAAGCAGGCCGACATGGCGCCGCTGGTGTTCAAGACCCTGTGCCAGGCCGAAGGCGGCAGCGTGGCCACCAAGGCCTATGTCACGCCGCAAGGCGAGCAGGTCAGCCGGCCGTCGTGTGCCACGGCCGATGGCCAGGAGCCGATCAAGCTGTCACGCACCGAGGTGGTCGGCCCGGCGGTGGGCGATGAGCTGGCCAGCGACGGCCTCAAAGCCCTGGCCTTTGTGGTGATCGGCATCATGGCCTACTTGGCGGTGCGCTTCGAGTGGAAGTTCTCGGTGGCGGCCATCATCGCCAACCTGCACGACGTGATCATCATCCTGGGCTTCTTCGCCTTCTTCCAGTGGGAGTTCTCGCTGGCGGTGCTGGCGGCGGTGCTGGCAGTGCTGGGCTACTCGGTGAACGAGTCGGTGGTGATCTTCGACCGGATCCGCGAGTCCTTCCGCAGATACCGCAAGCTGAGCACCCCGCAGGTGATCGACCACGCCATCACCAGCACCATCAGCCGCACCATCATCACCCACGGGTCCACCCAGATGATGGTGTTGTCGATGCTGCTGTTCGGCGGGCCCACGCTGCACTACTTTGCGGTGGCGCTGACCATCGGCATCCTGTTCGGCATCTACTCGTCGGTGTTCGTGGCGGCGGCGATTGCGATGTGGCTGGGCGTCAAGCGTGATGACCTGATCAAGTCGGGCGGCAAGGAAACCGATCCTAACGATCCCAACGCCGGGGCCGTGGTATAGACAGGGGCGACACCGCCGCAGCGGCCTTCGCAACCCCGACCATGGCGACCGCGACCCCCGAACACGCCCAACTTGCCAGCCAGGCCCGCCAGCTCTATGCGGATGAGCTGATCCGGGCGCTGCCCGCAGTGGTCAAGCAGGTCAGTGCGGGCGCCCGCGACCTGCTGGACAAGCCGGCCGAGCACCTGACCAGCCAGCGCCGCCGTGACCTGGTGCAGGGCCTGATGAGCTTGTCCAACACCTGGCTGCGCGCCATGGCGGGCGGCCTGCGCCATGTGCTGGCGCATGGCGGTGCGTCATTGCCGATGTCTGACTTGCCGGCAGCCCTGGGCGACTCGATGAGCCTGGTGGACAACGACACCATCGAGCGCGAGATCCTCACTTCCCGCCTGGCGCTGGCCATCATGGACCGTGCCGGCTGGGAGTTCACCGACCTGCGGGCCCGGCTGGCGATGCTGGAGCACCGGGGTGAGCTCGACACCCACGACATGCTGCGTGCCCATGTGCTGGCCCGGGTGGTGCTGGACGCCTGGCGCGCCGCCGGGCTGACCGCCACCGACTGGCGCGAGGCCCAATCGCTGTTGCACGACCAGTTCTCGGCGCTGGCCGAACTGGTCTACCACGAGATCAACCGCTGGCTGATTGAGCGCCGGGTGATGCCCGAGGTCGATCTGCGGCCCTATATCCGCCGCAGCAACGACCTCAGCGACAGCACCGCCAGCCACACCCATTCCCACAGCGGGGCAGGGCGGACGAGCGGGCCGTCGAGCACCGCGCCTTTGCCTGGCGCCGGGCCGGCCCTGCGCGGCCAGGCACGCGGCGGCGACAGCGCCGGCTTCCAGCCGTCGGGCGGCTATGGCCGGCACGACCCGCTGCCCACCGGCGCCCACCGCCATGGCCTGGACCGGCCTCATCGCAGCCCATCTGCCAGCCCATCTTTCAGCCCACGCGCCAGCCCACGCGCCAGCCGCGACAGCGACGCCAGCGTGGGCGAAGAAACCCGCATGATGACCCGCGCCGCGCCGCTGGCCCGCGGCAGCGACCACGCCGAGGCTGTGATGGGCCGGCTCAACCGGCTGGTCGGCCGCCACCTGCCCGGCTTTGCCGACACCAGCCATGCCCGGCCGGTGAGCGATGCGCTGTCGGTGGCCATCAACAACGCCCAGCAAAGCCTGCGCAAGCGCTTCTTGTCGCCAGCGGCGCCGGCCGCCGGCCCGGGCAAGGCCGGCCCGACGCCCGGCAGCCCGGGGTTCGCCACCGCGCCCACCGGGCCGATGCTGCTCGAAGAGTTGCAGGCCGGCAAGAACGCCCTCAAGCGGGCCGCCGGCACGCCGGCCGAGCGCGCCACCATCGAGATCGTGGCGATGATGTTCCAGAGCATCCTCACCGAAGACCGCATCCCGGCGGCGATGCGGGTCTGGTTTGCGCGCCTGCAGATGCCGGTGCTGCGGGTGGCCGTGAGCGAGCCCGACTTTTTTGCCACGCTGGACCACCCGGCGCGCCGCCTGATCGACCGCATGGGCGCCTGCGTGATGGGCCTGGACAGTGCCAGCCGCAGCATCGGCGACGCGCTGGAGAAAGAGATCAAGCGGGTGGTGCAGGTGGTCGAGGCCTACCCCGACACCGGCCGCCGGGTGTTCCAGACCGTGCTGATCGAGTTCGAAAAATTTTTGGAGCATTTCTTCAAGAACGAGAACGAGGCCAGCAAGCGCGGCGTGTCGCTGGCCCAGCAGGTCGAGCAGCGCGAGACGCTGGCGATCCAGTACACCATCGAGCTGCGCCGCATGCTCAACGAGGTGCCGGTGCAGGAGGGCGTGCGCCAGTTCCTGTTCCAGGTCTGGGCCGATGTGCTGGCCACGGCGGCGGTGCGCTATGGCGGCCAGAGCGACGAGACCCGGGTGATGAAGCGCGCCGCCGCCGACCTGATCTGGTCGGCCAGCGCCAAGGTCACCCGCGACGAGCGTGCCGAGGTGATCCGCCGGCTGCCGCCGCTGCTCAAGCGCCTGCGCGCGGGCATGGCGTCGGCCAATATGGCGCCCGAACGCCAGGACGAGCGCATCCAGGCCCTCAACAGCGCGCTGGCGGCGGCCTTCACCGCCAAGGCCGCGGTGATCTCCAATGACCGGCTGCAAGACCTGATGGAGCGGCTGGAATCGCTGGAAGAGTTGCTGCCCGGCGACGCCGATTTCGAGATTGACGAATCGATGGTGCTCGACCTGTCGGGCCACGAGAGCGCCGAGCTGGAGGTGGTCTCCGACGGCGGCAGCATGCCCACCGCGCCGATGCTGGCCTGGGCCCGCGAGCTGCTGGTGGGTAGCTGGTACACGCTGGAATACCGCAACCGCCAGGAGGCGGTGCAACTGGCCTGGCACGGCATGCACCGCCAGTTGTCGATGTTTGTCACGCCCAAGGGCCGCTGCGTGTTGTTCCAGCAGAACCGGCTGGCGGCCTTCTTGCAAGCCGGCCTGCTGCTGCCGGCCCAGGACGAGGCGCTCACCGTCAAGGCCACCCGCAACGCGCTGGCCAAGCTGGATGCGGATCCTTCGCGCTTGATGAATTGAAGACCTGGTGCACCCGGTGGCGGGATACCGCCACCACCCGCCGAGCGGGTCGCCGGCCGGCTTCGGAGCGGCCGAGCGCTCGGCCGGCGTCCGCTGCGGCCGCCTGGCGTCAGTGGATCAGGCGTTCCTCGGGGGCCACAAACAGCTCGTCGAGGATCAGCGCGTCGGGCTCTTCGCCCAGGCTCCAGAACACCATCAGCACGATCACCTTCAGGTCTTCCAGCGCCAGCGGGCCGCTGTCGACGGCGCTGGCGCGGTCGATCACCATCTCGCGCATGGCCGGTGGCAGCACACCGGCGGACTCCAGGAAGGCGACGAAGCCGATGGAATCCTCGCCCAGGCGGTCGATCTCGGCGGGGGTGTAGACCCGCAACGCGTCGGCGGACTGCTCGCCGGTATGGGCCTGTGCGGTCTCGGCCAGGCCGTCCAGCCAGGTCAGGGCGTCGGCGATTTCATCCGTCTCGAAGCCGACGGCTGACAGTTTGCGGGTCAGCAAGCCATGCTCAGGGCAGGCGTCGGGGCGCCAATATGTCTCGTACAGATAAACCAGGACCTCGAACATCAAACCACTATACCGCAGCGATTCTGGGCCGGCGGGGGTATCCGGGCGGCTGGCGCGGGGCTGGTGCGGGCCCTGCGCGGGGCCGGCGCTGGGCGGTTACGGTGGGTGCAATCCCGCCTGCTCAGCCAGCCTGCCGGCGCTGGTAGCGGCCGCCCGGCAGGCGGGCCACCTGGCCGTCGAGTTCGAGGTTCAGCAGGTGCGCCGACAGGCGTGGCGCGGGCCAGCCGCAGCGGTCGATCAGCAGGTCCAGCGTCAGCGGGTCATGGCCCATGGCTTGCAGTACCGGGTCGGCCGGTGGGCTGGGTTCGGTCGGGGATGCCGGGGTGGTGAGGCGGGTGGCGGGGGCGCTGGCGGGCAGGTCCAGCGGCGGCAGGGCCTGCAGCTCCTCCAGCACCTGCTCGACCGAGGTCACCAGCGCGGCGCCCTGGCGGATCAGGGTGTGGCAACCGGC
>JANLZT010000305.1:0-3234 GCA_031366465.1 Betaproteobacteria bacterium
GCGTTGACCACCAGCAGCTTGCGGATGGCGCGGTGCTGCAGCATCTCCAGCAGCTCGCGGGTGCGGCTGTCGCGCTGGGCCATGCCGGCGGTGTCGATCAGCACCAGCTTCTTGGCCGACAGCAGGTCCAGCAGGTCTTCGAGCGACGCGCGGTCATGCGCGGTGTGCACCGGCACGCCCAGGATGCGGCCATAGGTGCGCAGTTGCTCGTGGGCGGCCACCCGGTAGGCGTCCAGCGTGATCAGGCCCAGTTGCGCCGCGCCATGCCGGGTGGCAAAGGCCGCCGCCAGCTTGGCGGTGCTGGTGGTCTTGCCGACGCCGGTGGGGCCGATCAGCGCAAACACGCCGTCGTGCTCTTCCAGCGGCGCCTCGTGCTCGCCGGTCAACACATTGCGCTCCAGCACGGTGGCGGCCCAGGCCATGCCGTCGGCCACATCGGCCGGCAGGCTTTGCACCAGTTTGCGCACCAGCGCGGGTGACAGCCCGGTGTCGAACAAGGCTTGCGACAGCGCCACCTGGCGCGGGTCGCGCTGCATGCGCTCCATGAAGGCCAACATGCCAAAGCGCTCCTCGATCAGCTCGCGCACCGAGCGCAGCTCACCCATCAGTTGCTGGCTGTCTTGCAGCGGGGTGGCGGCGGCCGGCCCATCGTCCAGGCCGTCAAAGGGGCGGCTGCCGTCAAAGTGCACCCGGTCCAGCAACAGCGGCGGGTTGCGGCGCGGCGCGGCCGAGCGGCTGCGGGCAGCAGGCTCGGGCAGCGGCGGGCTGTAGCGCTCGGCCGGCTGCAGGTCTTCGTCGCCCAGGCGAGGCAGGGCCGCAGGCGGCCGCACCGGGCTGGCGGCCGCCTGCGGCGGCGCCACCACGGCTCGCCCGGCCGCAGCCTGGCCAGCACCTGGCCGCTGCTGGGCCGCTGCATGCAGGGCCGCATGCATCGCGGGCGCCGGCTCGGCCGGGGCGGCGCCGGGTGACGACATGCTGGCGGCGCTGGCAGCGCGCTGCGGCGCCGTACCGGCCCGCAATGCAGCGGGCACGCTGTCGCCGGCTTGGGGCAGTTCGGCCTGGCGGCGCTTGAGCATGCGCTCGCGCACATAGTCCTGGAAGGTCAGCGTGCTCATGCCCAGGGCCTGCACATCGGCGGCCACGCCGGCATCGTGGCCGGTGTCGGTGCACGGCGGCGCTGCGTGGCGCGGCGGCGGCGCAAAGCGCGGCGCGGCGGTCACATCGTCATGCGGGTCCAGCCGTGGCGGGTGGCGGGGCTCGGCGCGCGACAGCAGCCGCTCACCCCGGGCGGCGATGCGCTCGGCCAGGCTGGCCGCACGCGGCGGGGTGGGTGCGCTGATCAGCACCGGCGCGGCCGGTGGCGGCGCAGGGCGGGCCGGCGCGCTGCGGGCGGCGGCTTGCTCGATGCGGTCCATGCCGTCACCCGGCAGGGCCAACACCTCCACACCGTCGGCGCTGGGCCGGGTGGACAGCACCACCGCGTCGTCGCCCAGGGCCTGCCTGACAAGCGCCAAGGCCTCGCGCGAGGTGCGGGCTGTGAAGCGTTTGATGTTCATGGGGCCTCCCGCCTTGCCGTCTCAGGACTGGCCGGCCAGCCGCAGGCCAGCGATCTTTGATGCGCGTTGAGAGTCATGCGGTGGCTCCAATGATCGAGGCGATCCGGATCGAGTGGGTCTCGGGGATCTCGCTGTGCGACAGCACCTTCATGCGCGGCGCGGCGCGCTTGAGCAGCCGCGCCATCGGCACCCGGATCGCGTCGGGCACCAGCAGGCAGGCGGGCTGGCCCTGGTCCTCCTGGGCTTGCGCGGTGTGGGCGGCCTCGCGGCTCAGGCTGTCGGCCACGCCGGGGTCGAGTGCGGCACCGTGCTGCGACGTCAGCGCCTGGCTCACCAGGCGCTCCAGCTCGGGGTCGAGGGCGATCACGTCGAGCTCCTTGGTGGGGCCGTAGATCTGCTGCACGATGGCCGGCGCCAGGTGCACGCGGATACGGCGCGACAGCTCGGCGGGGTCGGTGATGCTGGCGCCGAACTCGGCGATGCATTCCACGATCGAGCGCATGTCGCGGATGTGCACGCCTTCTTCCAGCAGCAGTTGCAGCACTTTCTGCAGGGTGGCAATTCCGACCATCTTGGGGATCACATCCTCGATCAGCTTGGGGGCCTGCTTGGTGACATGTTCGACGAGCTGTTGCGTCTCTACGCGGCCCAGCAATCGAGCCGCATTCACCTGCATCAAGTGTGAAAGATGGGTGGCCACCACGGTCGCGCAATCAACCACCGTAAATCCATTCATTTGGGCCATGTCGCGCTGGCGCTCCTCGACCCAGGTGGCGGGTAGGCCAAAGGCCGGGTCGGTGGTCAGGGTGCCGGGCAGCTTGACGGTGGCACCACCCGGGTTGATCGCCAGGTACATGCCCGGGTAGGCCTCGCCCTCGCCCACCACCGCGCCGCGCAAGAGCACCCGGTAGGCGCTGGGTTTGAGCTCCAGGTTGTCGCGGATGTGGACAGCCGGCGGCAAGAAACCCACCTCCTGCGCAAACTTCTTGCGCACGCCCTTGATGCGCGACAGCAAGTCGCCCTGGCGCGCCTTGTCGACCAGCGCGATCAGCCGGTAGCCCACCTCCAGGCCCAGGGTGTCGACCGGCTGCAGGTCGTCCCAGCTGGCCTCGGCGTTGGCCGGCAGGGCCTCGCTGGCCGGCACGCTGGGGGTGGCGCTGGCGATGCGGGCCTGGCGCGCCAACCACCAGGCCAGCGCGGCCAGCGCGCTGGCGATCAGCAAGAACACCAAATGCGGCATGCCCGGCACCAGCCCCAGCACGCCGACGATGCCGGCCGTCACGCCCAGGGATTTGCTGCTGCCAAACACCTGGCGGCCGATCTGGCTGCCGATGTTCTCTTCCTTGCCCACCCTGGAGACCACCATCGCCGCGGCCACCGAGATCAGCAGGCCGGGGATCTGCGCCACCAGCGCATCGCCCACCGCCAGCAGCACATAGCGGTCGGCGGCGTCAGCGGCGCTCAGGCCGTGGCTGACCACGCCGATGATGAAGCCGCCGACGATGTTGATCACCAGGATCAGCATGCCGGCCACCGCATCACCGCGCACGAACTTGCTGGCGCCGTCCATCGAGCCGAAGAACTCGGCCTCGTTGCCCACCTCCAGGCGGCGGCGCTTGGCTTCTTTTTCGTCGATCAGGCCGGCGTTCAAGTCAGCATCGATGGCCATCTGCTTGCC
>JANLZT010000450.1:0-4706 GCA_031366465.1 Betaproteobacteria bacterium
AAGAAGGCCCGTGTCGAAGACGCGCTGCACGCCACCCGTGCCGCCGTTGAAGAAGGCATCGTGGCTGGCGGCGGTGTGGCCCTGCTGCGCGCTCGCCAATCGGCTGGCGCCATCAAGGGTGACAACAGCGACCAGGAAGCCGGCATCAAGATCGTGCTGCGTGCGGTCGAGCAGCCGCTGCGCGAGATCGTCGCCAATGCCGGTGACGAGCCCAGCGTGGTGATCAACAAGGTGCTCGAAGGTGCCGGCAACTACGGCTACAACGCCCAGAACGGCACCTATGGCGACATGATCGAAATGGGCATCCTGGACCCGACCAAGGTCACCCGCACGGCGCTGCAAAACGCCGCCTCAGTGGCCGGCCTGATGCTGACCACCGAGTGCATGGTGGCCGAGGCCCCCAAGGAAGAAGCCGGCGGTGGCGGCGGCATGGGCGGTGGCATGGGCGGCATGGGTGGCATGGGCGGTATGGACATGTAAGTTTGCTGGCCACCCCCCGGGTGGTCAAAGCTGCTGAGGCCACCTTCGGGTGGCCTTTTTTTTGGGGCGCCCGGCCTTGGGCAGCCGGCGCTGCTGGCCCAGGCCACGCCAATCGATTGTTCTGAGGCCAAAGCCCGCAGCGCCTGCTGGTAATCTGGCGCCATGTCGCGCCGGCCCACGCTCCCCGATTTCATCGAAGAAGAACTGCTGCGCGTGCCGATGACCCTGGACGCAGTGATCGACGCAGTGGTGGATAGCTGGCGCCAGCGCCTGCCGCCGCACCGGGCGGTGGACGGTGACCCGGCCCGGGTGCTGCGCCAGCATGGCGCCGAGCTGATCCAGACGGCACAGCGCTCGCTGCGCGAATCGACCCAGGCTGACCTGCAAGCGGCGGCGAGTGCAGGCGCCGACGGCAGCCCAGGCCTTGGCCTGAGCGGTGTACCGGGGTTGATGCGGGCGGCCACGCCAGCCGGGCCGGGCCAGCCCGACCTGTCGCTGATCGATGAAGACGACGTGGCGGTGGACATCGAGATCGTCCGCTGCACCCAGGCCATCAAGCAAGTCGCCGAGGCCGAACTGCGCGACCTGCACACCTACACCGCGGCCCTGGTGCACGACCTGAACGTGGCCCGTGACACCAACCCCTTCGGCCCCGAGCGCTTTGTGCGGGCGCTATGGCGCGGCGTGCAGCGCCTGCCGCTGGGCCGGGCGGTGCAGGTGGCCTTCATGCATGAGGCCGCCAGGCCGCTGTCGCAGGCCCTGCGCAAGGCCTATGCGGCAGCCAGCCAGCGCCTGCAAGGCCAGGGCGTGGTGCCGGCCGCCTACCGCACCATCGTGTTTGGCGGCGGCACTGCCTGGGGCGCCGACCTGGCCCGCCAACGGCCGGGTGATGAGCCAACGCCCGCGCAGCCCAGCCTGGCTGCCCGTGCAGCGGCGGCCGGCGGCCGGATGCCTGGCACGCCCGTGCTCAGCAGCCATCTGCCGATGGCCCATGCAGCCTCGCCCGGCGCCGCCGCCACGGCGGCTGCGCTGGGCGGGCCGCCGGCCCAGGCGGCACAGACGGCCGAGCTGCTGGCCCGGCTGTTCGACGCCCTGCAACAAGAGCGCGGCCTGGCCCCGCCCAGCCGGGCGCTGCTGGCGCGCTTGCAGCCCAGCCTGCTGCGCCTGGCCAAGACCGACACCACCTTGCTGGCGGCCTACGACCACGCGGCCTGGCGCTTCATGGACCAGCTGGCCTTTGACATCGAGTGCACCGCCCCCGTGCTGCTGGCCCGCCAACTGGCGCTGTGCGCCGGCCTGGTGGACCACCTGGCCGCCGAGCAGCCGATCTCGGGGGCCAGCTTCACCTGGGCCATCGTGCGGCTGGCGGCGGCGCGCCGGCATGGGCTGGAACAGGCGCTGGAAGTAGCCATGCCGCAGATTGATCGCCTGCATCGGATGGCCCGGCACCCGGCATCAGCCGCCAGCGGCGCCGCGCCGCTGGACGTGGGCACGCTCGACACCGTGCCGGCCGACCTGTTGCCCGAGCCTGACCGCCCGGCCCCCGCAGCCGGCGCCTTCGGCCTGCTGCAGGCCGCTACCCCCGGCACCCATCTGCGCTGCCATCTGCAGGGCCGCTGGCGGCACTTGATGGCCTTGTGGTTTGACCCCGACAGCGAGCTGCTGTTGTTGCAGGAGCCTGCCTCCGGCCGGCTCTGGGCGCTGCGCGAAAACGCGATGCTGCGCCTGCTGGCCGAAGCCCTGGCACGGCCGCTGCGGGTGCGCTCACTGGTGCGCCGCGCGGCCGACCGCTTGCTCAATAGCGGGTAAGCACCGGGCGCGTGGCCCCAAAGCACGCCAAAACGGCCGGTCTACAGCGTGGCCAGCACCGCGCGCAATTGCTCGATCACCCAGGCCGGCTGCTCGTGCACGATCCAGTGGCTGGCCGCCGGGTGGCGGTTGATTTGCAACCCCGGCACCCAGGCCTCCAGCCCGTCCAGCAGGCCGGGCAGCAAGGCATGGTCAGCGTCACCCCACAGCACCGTGGTGAGCACCGCCACATTCACCACCGAGGCCGGCAGTTGCAGTTGCTGCAGCGACACATCCTGCGCATCGCGGGGCGGCCGCAAGGGCGAGGCCCGGTAGTAGTTGAGCGCGCCCTCCAGCCCTTGCCGCCACACCGCGCGGTATTGCTCGCGCCGCTCGGGTGTCAGCCAGTCGGGCGGGCCCTGGCGCGACAGCGTGGCAAACAGCCCGGCAAAGTCATGGGCCGCCAGGCGCGCTGCGGCATCGGGCCGCACCAACTCAAAGATGTAGCGGCTGGCAGCTTGCTGGGCAGCGCTGTCGCGCAACTCGCGCAGCATCGCGCCCGGGTGGGGCGAGTTGATCATCACCAGCCGGCGCACCCGCTGCGGGTGCAGGGCGGCGTAGTTCCAGGCCACGCCGCCGCCCCAGTCGTGCGCCACCAACAGGTCGATGGGCGCACCGGGGGTGACCACAGTGGCGTCTATCAGCGCATCCAGGTCGGCCACCAGATGCTTGGCGCGGTAGGCCGAGACCTCGGCCGGCGCGCTGCTGCCGGCATAGCCGCGCAGATTGGGCGCCACACAGCGCAGCGTGGGCGCCAGGGCCTGCATCAGCCCGTCCCAGACAAAGGCCGCCTCGGGGAAGCCATGCAAAAAAACCGCCCGGCGCGGCGCATCGGCGGCACCTGAGGCCCGGCAGGCCAGGCGGATGCCGTGCGGCAGGTCAAGCTCAAAACAGTGGATGGGCGGGGGCGTCATGGGGCCGAGTCTGGCGCGCCAGGGCCTGCCGCAGGCGTCGTGCCGGTGACAGCCAGCGCCGCCCGGTTGCGCCACTGGTGCAGCACCAGCGCCGCATCGCCCAGGCCCTGGCGCGACAGCGCCGAGAACAGCGACACGCCGATGTCGGCCGCATCGGTGGCCAGGCCGGCCAGCGCCTTCTGGGCCTGCGCCAACGCGCGCACCTGCTGGTTGCGGTTGAGCTTGTCGGCCTTGGTCAGCAGCACCAGCAGCTTGACCTCGCCACGGCCCACCCGCTCGGAGACAAAATCCAGCAATTGCTGGTCCAGCGGCGTGAAGCCGTGGCGGCTGTCGACCAGCATCACGATGCCCGACAGCGAATGGCGCCGCGCCAGGTAATCGGCCATCACCTGCTGCCAGCGCAGCTTGGCGCCGCGCGCCACCGCCGCGTAGCCATAGCCCGGCAGGTCGGCCCACAGGCCATCGGCCGCACCCAGCGGGCCCAGCTCAAACAGGTTGATGTGCTGGGTGCGGCCGGGTGTCTTGGATGCAAACGCCAGGCGCCGGTGCTGGGCCAGGGTGTTGATCGCGGTGGACTTGCCGGCATTGCTGCGGCCCACGAACGCCACCTCGGGCAAGCCCGGCGGCGGCAGTTGGGCGAGCAGGCTGGCGGTGGTGAGAAATCGGGCGCCCTGGGTCCAGGACAAGGCCTCGCGCACGGCGGGGTCGGTGGGGATATCGGAGTTCTGGCTCCGGCTGTCAGCGCGAGGGTTCATGGAGCATTGTAAAATCGACGGGTTTACCTCATCCCATCTGCTTCTTCACCCACAGGCCGCTCAGCCTGGATGCCTCCGCCACTGCCATCGCCAGCAAACTGGCACCGGCCTTGGCGCCAGCCCAGCGCAACCCGCCTGATTTCTCAAGGTTTCACGACATGAAGTCGCTGCTCGCCCTGTCGCTGTCTGCCCTGATCTCGCTCGCGGCGCCGTCGGTTTATGCCAATGAAGCCAATGAATCGAAGCTAGCCAAGCCCGATCTCGCCAAGGGCCAGGAGAAATCCACCCAGGTGTGCGCCGCCTGCCACACCGCTGATGGCTCGCGCGGCAGCCCGGCCAACCCGATCCTGCAGGGCCAGCATGCCGACTACCTGGCCAAGCAGCTGGCCGAGTTCAAGGCCGGCAAGCGCGCCAACCCGGTGATGGGCGGCATGGCCGCCGCGCTGACCGAGGACGACATCAAGAACGTCTCAGCCTTCTACGCCAGCAAGCAGGCCAAGCCCGGTTTTGCCAAGAGCAAGGACAGCGTGGCGCTGGGCGAGAAGATCTACCGTGGCGGCATCGCCGCCAAGCAGGTGCCGGCCTGCGCCGGCTGCCACAGCCCGACCGGCGCCGGCATCCCGGCCCAGTACCCGCGCCTGGGCGGCCAGCATGCCGACTACGCCGAGGCGCAACTGGTGGCCTTCCGCTCGGGCGCACGGGCCAACTC
>JANLZT010000336.1:0-5673 GCA_031366465.1 Betaproteobacteria bacterium
GCACGCTGGGTGCTGCTGGTGTCGTCGGTGGCGGTGCTGGGGGCCTGCCTGGTGCTGGCCTTTGTGCTGGCCTTGTCCACCAGCGGCGGCCTGGCCGAGCGCCATTTCGTCTGGCTGTTCTGGGTCAATGTGGCGGTGGCGGTGTTGTTGATGGGGGTGATCGGCCTGGCCGGGCTGCGGCTGGTCACACGCTTGCGGCGCGGCAAGTTCGGCAGCCGGCTGCTGGCCAAGCTGGCCGGCATCTTTGCGCTGGTGGGGGTGGTGCCGGGGCTGCTGATCTACGGCGTGTCCTACCAGTTTGTCACCCGCAGCATCGACACCTGGTTTGACGTGCAGGTGGCCGGCGCGCTGGACGCCGGCCTGGCGCTGGGCCGCGGCACCCTGGACGCCGCCGCCAACGAGCTGTCGATCAAGGCCCGCAGCGCCGCCGAGCGCCTGGCCGACAGCCGCTTGCCGGTCGGCCCGCTGGCGCTGGAGCGGGTGCGCGAGCAGCTCGACGCCCGCGAGGTGCTGCTGCTGGGGGCCAACGGCCAGGTGCTGGCCAGCGCCGGTGGCAGCGCCGAGGTGCTGGTGCCCGAGCGGCCGTCCGCGGCCCTGTTGCGCCAGGCCCGCAGCCTGCGCAGCCTGGCCCAGCTGGAGGGCCTGGACGACGAGCCGCCGCCCGGCGCCCGCCCCTCGGCCCGGCTGCGCGCGCTGGCGCTGCTGCCCAACACCGACATCAGCCTGGGCGGCAGCACCGAGGACCGCTACCTGATGGCAGTGCAGGCGGTGCCGCAAGCCCTGGTGAGCAATGCGCTGGCGGTGCAGGCCGCTTACCGCGAGTACCAGCAGCGGGCGCTGGCGCGCGACGGCCTGCGCCGGCTCTATGTCGGCACGCTGACATTGGCGCTGGTGCTGGCGGTGTTTGGCGCGCTGCTGCTGGCGGTGATGCTGGGCAACCAGATCGTGCGCCCGCTGCTGCTGGTGGCCGACGGCGTGCGCCAGGTGGCCGAGGGCGACCTGACCGCCAAGCCGGTGTTCGCCTCGCGCGACGAGTTGGGCGGGCTGACCCGCTCCTTCGCCCAGATGACCGAGCAACTGGCCGATGCCCGCGAGCAGGTGCAGCGCGGCGTGGCCCAGATGGAAGCCGCCCGCACCCGGCTGCAGACCATCCTGGACAGCCTGTCGGCCGGCGTCATCGTGTTTGACAAGCAGGGCCGCATCGACACCGTCAACCCGGGTGCCACCCGCATCCTGCGCCAGCCGCTGGCCGCCTACCGGGGCCGCCTGCTGGCCGAGGTGCCGGGCCTGGAGGCCTTCTCCACGGCGGTGTGGCAGCGCACCGACCTGCACCGCAACAGCCCCGAGGCCGGTGAGCGCGACCACTGGCAAGATGCCTTTGAGCTGCAACTGGGCAATGGTGAGAGCTTGAACCTGCTGCTGCGCGGCGCGGCCTTGGCCGGCGATGCCAGGCTGCTGGTCTTCGACGACATCACCGAGGTGGTCTAGGGCCAGCGCAGCGTGGCCTGGGCCGAGTTGGCGCGCCGGTTGGCCCACGAGTTCAAGAACCCGCTCACGCCCATCCAGCTGTCGGCCGAGCGGCTGGAGCACAAGCTGGCGGCCAAGCTGGCCGATGCCCCCGACCGGGCGATGCTGGCCCGCTCGGTGGCCACCATCGTGGCCCAGGTGCAGGCCATGAAGCAATTGGTGGACGAGTTCCGCGACTACGCCCGCCTGCCCGCCGCCCGGCTGGCGCCGCTGGATCTCAACGGCCTGGTGCAGGACGTGCTGGGGCTGTACGCATCGGCGCAAGAGCAGGGCATCCTGCAGGCCCAATTGGCAGACGCACTGCCGGCCATTGAGGGCGACGCCACCCAGTTGCGGCAAGTGGTGCACAACCTGGTGCAGAACGCGCTGGATGCGGTGGCCGACCGGCCCGACGGCCAGGTGCAGATCAGCACCGAGGCCGCCCACGGTGACGCCGGCGAGCTGCGCGCGGTGCGTTTGAAGGTCAGCGACAATGGCGGCGGCTTTGGCGACAAGGTGCTCAAGCGCGCCTTCGAGCCCTATGTCACCACCAAGGCCAAGGGCACCGGCCTGGGGCTGGCGGTGGTCAAGAAGATCGCCGACGAGCATGGCGCCCGGGTGCGCATCATCAACCAGCGTGGTCCGGCCTTGGCCGGCGGCGACGCCGAAGGCCCGGTCACCGGGGCCCAGGTGTCGCTATCATTTTCACGTTTTGCCCCGGCATCCCGTCCCACCCCCGACATGCCGGCAACCGACCGGACCCTCCCCCCCGCCTCAGCGCCGGCCCTGGCCGCCCGCCCGGGGCAGTGAGCACTCATGGCAACGATTCTTGTAGTTGACGACGAACTCGGCATCCGCGGCCTGCTGTCGGAGATCCTGTCCGACGAGGGCCACACCATCGAGCTGGCCGAGAACGCCGCCCAGGCCCGCGCCGCCCGCGACCGCCTGCGCCCCGACCTGGTGCTGCTCGACATCTGGATGCCCGACGTCGACGGCATCACGCTGCTCAAGGAATGGGGCTCGCTCGGGCTGCTGACGATGCCGGTGATCATGATGAGCGGCCACGGCACCATCGACACCGCCGTCGAGGCCACCAAATACGGCGCCAGCGCCTTCCTTGAGAAGCCGATCACGCTGCAAAAGCTGCTGCGCGCGGTCGAGCAAGCCCTGATGCGGCCAGCGCCTCGCCAGGGCCCGGGCGGGCTGCCGGGTGCGGCCGGCCAGCCCGGCCTGCTGCAGGCCGGCTACCGTGCCGACGGCATGCAAGTTGACGGGGGCGGGCAAGCCCTGCCGGGCGGCACCGGCCTGGCGGCGCTGCCACTGGCGGCGCTGGGGCCGCAGTCCGAACAAAGTTTCGACCTCGATCGCCCGCTGCGCGAGGCCCGGGATGCGTTCGAGAAGAGCTACTTCGAGTTTCACCTGGCCAAGGAGGCCGGCTCGATGACCCGGGTGGCCGAGAAAACCGGCCTGGAGCGCACCCACCTGTACCGCAAGCTCAAGCAACTGGGCGTCGACCTGGCACGCGGCAAGCGCGGCGGGCTCTGACCAGCCGGCTGCCGGAAGCCGACCCGCGCTGATTCCAGGCTACACTGGAGGGCTCAAGGCCTGGTAGCTCAGTTGGTAGAGCAGCGGATTGAAAATCCGCGTGTCGGTGGTTCGATTCCGCCCCAGGCCACCAAAATCTCGCAGTGCTGACAAGCACTTGGACGAAAGCCCCGCTCGGTTCACTGGTCGGGGCTTTTCTGCAATGTCGGCTCGCCTTCTACAAAGTAGGCGGCCACACTGCTTCTCGTATCAACTACGGCAAAGTTCTGACGTCAGGGATTGCCAGCGGCCGGAGCTGGCAGCAATGGTGGCCCAGCGGCGGCTGGCTGGGCCGGCTGCGTTCCACTTGCACTGTTTGTGGCATTAGCGGCATTCGTCGCGGCCACCGCACTCGAAATTTGCTGCACCAAGAGGCGCTCGATGAGCGCTCGGAGCGGAGTCGAGTCCAATGCCCCAGCGAGCTGGTGCGCCTCGGGTTTGTGCCTTGCCAGCTTGGGCGGCCCTTGCGGGTGTATGCGCCGCCTGCCCAGGTCGATGGCACGGGCCAGGTCGAGGCGCTGGCGATGCTGGCCGGTGTGACGGCAAGTTGGGGGCGTTTGGCGCCGGGCGAGTAAGGGGTGGCCGAGCAGCGGATGGCCTGTTTCACCTGCAGCGGATCATTGCCACAATCGCCGGCATGCACAGCACGCGGTTCAGCGATCCAGTCATCATCACGCGCCACGCTGCCGAGCGGATGGCCGTCCGCTCGGTGTCTGATGTCTTGCTGCTGCGCATGATCGATGAAGGCGGCATCCGTTATCGCGATGACGTGCACCTGTGGGCCTGGCTTGATGTGCCAGGCCGCGACGACAACCTGGTGTGCGCGGTGCTGGTGCTTGAAGATGCCGTGATCGTCAAGACCGTGATGCACCGTTGGGAGCTGATGCCATGAAGACCACCTATTTCGACGAAGACGACACCTTGGTGATTCGCCTATCTGATAAACCCGTGGTCCGCGAGGTGTCGCAGGACTGGAATACGCACGTCAGCTTTGCGGCCGATGGGTCGGTGGTGGAGACCGTGATCCTTGAGGCTGCCCGCTGCGGGGCCTGGCCGATGCACTTGGAGCACAAGGCCGCCGCCTGAGCATCAGGGCCCTTGCCTGCGCCTCATCGGCGCACATGGCGGCCGGCATGCTGTTTCGCGCCGACGGATGGACAAAGCTTGCGCGCCGTTGGTGCTGCCACAGGGCGTCGCCGCATACCCCCTGCAGATCGCTATCGCAGAGGTTTCACCCGCTGCCCGATGCGCGCAGGCACACTTTCAGCGTCTCGGTTGGGCGGGCGCCGCCGACGCCGGACAATCCAGAAGCCATGCGGTCAAACACATCCACGAGAGGAGAACCTTGATGGCTGAGAAATGCTTTGTGGTGATGGGCTTCGGCGAGAAGCCGGATATCGCAACCGGTCGCACGCTCGATCTGGACAAGACCTATCGGCTGATCATCAAAAAAGCCGTGCAGGATGCGGGCCTGGAGTGCATTCGTGCTGACGAGGTCATCCACGCCGGCATCATCGACAAACCGATGTACGAGCTGCTGCTGGGCGCCGACGTGGTGGTGGCGGATTTATCGACCTCCAACGCCAACGCCATCTATGAGTTGGGCGTGCGCCATGCCTTGCGGCCACACGCCACGATTGTCATTGCCGAGAAGCAGTTCAAGTTCCCTTTCGACATCGGCCACCTGCTGGTGCGGCCCTATGAGCACCTGGGCAAGGGCATCGACGGCGAAGAGGCCGAACGCATGCGCCTTGAACTCACCCAGGCCATCAAGGCGCTGATGATCAAGCGGGAGACCGACAGCCCGGTCTACACCTTCCTCGCTGGCCTGCAGGGCCCGTCCATGTTTGGTCTTGGCGACGCAGTCGCGGCTGCAGTGCCCGGCGGCGCGATGGCCATGGCGGCCGCCACCCCACGGGAGAACGCCGAGGGACTGATGGAGCTGTTCCAGGAAGCCAGGGCCGACGAGGATTGGCGGGCTGCCGCCAGATACCTGCACAAGCTGCTCGAACGACGGCCCAAGGACCCCTATTTGCTGCAGCAACTGGCCTTGGCCACCTACAAGGGCAAGCAGCCCGATCTCGAAAGCGCCCTGTTCGAGGCCCACCGGATTCTTCAGCAACTCGACCCCGACGCCACCACCGACGCCGAGACACTCGGCCTTTGGGGGGCTGTGCACAAGCGGCTCTGGGAACTCAAGCAGGACCGTGCTTGTCTGGACGAGGGCATCCGTGCCTACGAGAAGGGCTTCATCCTGAAGAACGACCACTACAACGGCATCAATCTGGCCTACATGCTGAACATGCGGGCCGCTGTGTCGCCGGCCCGCGACGCCCTGGCGGACACGGTGGTGGCAGAAAGGGTGCGCGCGCGTGTGATCCCGCTGTGCCAGGGCTTGTTGAAGGCAGGCATCAATGACGATGACGGCAAGCCCGACTTGGCAGAGACCTTCTGGGTGCAGGCGTCGCTGCTGGAGGCGCTGATCGGCACCGGCCAGGCGCAGGCAGCAGGGGCGCTTGACGCCACCATCCGCTCGACGGCACCGGAGCCCTGGATGCCAAAGACCATGGACGATCAGATCGG
>JANLZT010000359.1:0-6609 GCA_031366465.1 Betaproteobacteria bacterium
GCCGATGCACGCGACTTTGTCGCAGACCTGAAAAAACAATTGGCGCAGTGGAGCGACAGGGATGACTGATTTTTACGACGCGTTGGAGCAGCGCGACCCGGCCGAGCGCGAAGCCGCTTTGATGGCCGCACTGCCCGGCCATGTGGCCCGGGCCCAGCAGGCCACTGCCGCGTTTGGCCAGATCCTGGCCGGGGTGGAGCCCAGCACCATCCGCAGCCGCGCCGCACTGGCCGGCCTGCCCGTCACCCGCAAGCACGAACTGCTGGCGCGCCAGCAGGCGCTGCGGGGCCGGGGTGGTGATCCCTTCGGCGGCTTTGCTGCCGTAGGCTGGCGCGGCCTGCGCGCCGCCAGCGGCGCCCGGCGGGTGTTCCAGTCGCCCGGCCCGATCTACGAGCCCGAGGGCCAGGGCAGCGACTACTGGCGCATGGCCCGGGCGATCTTTGCCGCCGGCTTCCGCGCGGGCGACCTGGCGCACTGCAGCTTCAGCTACCACCTCACCCCTGCCGGGGCGATGATGGAAAGCGGCGCCCATGCGGTGGGCTGCACCACCTTTGCCGGCGGCGTCGGCAATACCGAGCTGCAACTGCAGGCCATCGTTGATCTGCAGCCGCATGGCTACATCGGCACCCCCAGCTTTCTGAAAATCCTGGTCGAAAAAGCCGCCGAGGCCGCTGCCGACATCCGCTGCCTGGCCAAGGCCTCGGTCGGTGGTGAGGCCTTCCCGCCCAGCCTGCGCGACTGGCTGGCCGAGCGCGGCGTGCTGGCCTACCAGAGCTACGGCACCGCCGATTGCGGCCTGATCGCCTACGAGACCAGCGCGCGGCAAGGCCTGGTGCTGGACGAGGGCGTGATCCTGGAGATCGTGCGCCCGGGCACCGGCGATGTATTGCCCGACGGCGAGGTGGGCGAGGTGGTGGTCACGGTGCAGAGCGCCGGCTACCCGCTGCTGCGCTTTGGCACCGGTGACTTGTCGGCGGTGCTGGCAGGCGCCTGCCCCACCGGCCGCAGCAACACCCGCATCCAGGGCTGGCTGGGCCGCGCCGACCAGACCACCAAGGTGCGCGGCATGTTCGTGCACCCCGGCCAGGTGGCCGACGTGGCGCGCCGCCATCCCGAGGTGCTCAAGGCCCGGCTGGTGGTCGAGGGCGAGATGGCCAATGACCGTATGACATTGAAGGTGGAAGTGCATGGCGCGCCCGAGGGCCTGGCTGCGGCGGTGGCCGCCAGCGTGCGCGACGTGACCAAGCTGCGCGCCGAGGTGGTGCTGGCCGCGCCCGGCAGCCTGCCCAACGACGGCAAGGTGATCGAGGACGCGCGCAGCTACTCCTGATGGCACCGGGCAAGGCGCCCGAGCGCTGCGCGGTCCCTTCTCTTGACGATGGGCCTGGCTGAACTTACGTTCAGATACTTGGTTTGACCGGGGGTCGTGACGATCCTGTGACGCTGTTTGACTAGCATTTCTGGCAGTCAATCACCCGCCCGGAGAGCACGATGCGCATCCCCGTCAAGCCCCAGCGGCGATCCGCCTGCCCCGCCTGGTCCGTTCATGCGCTGGCGCTGGCGGCCGCTGGTCTTTGGGCCACCGGCGCAACAGCCGCCCCATCCCGCCACGCCTGGACCGATTGGTTCAGCGACTCGGGCGGTGTCGAGGGGGTGATCACGCTCAAGGACGACAACTTCACCGTGCGCTACCAGGGCCCCTATCACTCGGCCGTGCTGACAGCCACCTTTCAGGAGATGTTTACCGCCACCTTCACCAACAGCGTGATCGACAACGCGCCGCCCAACACCGACGTGATCAACCTGCAAGGCGGCACCGGCCAGGGCGAGATCAGCTTCTCGCAGGCGCTGATCAACCCGGTGATGGCGATCCTGTCGCTGGGCCTGCGCACCAACGACAACCGCTACTTTCCGGCCGAGATGGTGTTCGCCGACGGCGTCGAGTTCGAGATCCTCAACAGCAGCCGTTCGTTCTACGGCTATGGCGGGCCGCTCACCAAGAGCGGGCAGACCCTGCGCGGGCTGGAAAGCGCCGGCAGCATCCGCTTCATCGGCGCCTACAACCGCATTGCCTGGACCACGCCGCTGCAGGAGAAAGAGTTCAGCACCGGCCCGATCGGCGGCAGCTGGCACATCAATGTCGGCGCGCCCTGCGACAGCATCGATATCGGCGCGGGCCCGCTGTTGAACGCCGCCACGGTGTTCAAGGGCTGCAACGCCACGAACACGTCCAATGCCTGGCGCCAGGACGCCGCACTCGAAGTGTTGGGCGCTTACCGCAACCAGGGCCGGCATACCGTGGCCGCCGACCTGACCTTGGGCGCGACCTCGACCTACGCCAACCGTGGCACGGTGGTGATCGAGGCCGGCCGCACGCTGAACGCCGGCGCCAAGACCTATGTCGATGTCGGCAACACCCAGGTATTCGGCACCTTGAACCTGAACAGTGCCAGCCTGCAACTGGCGGGCTTGCTGCAGGTGAAGGCGGGTGGGCGCCTGAACGTGACCGGCAGCGACTTCGCCTCGCTGGGCGGTGACATCCGCATCGAGGGCGACGGCGCGTCGATGCGGGTGCTGGCCCCGACCACCGGCTACGGCGCCATCACGCTGGGCCCCCAAGCCAGCTTCGAGCTGGGCACGGGCGTGGCAATGCAGCTCACCGCGTCGGCCCGGCTGCTGGTCGACGGCGGCGGCGCCAATCTCTACAACAACGGTGAGCTCACCCTGCTGGCCGGTGCCACCCTGAACATCAACGACGGCCAGCTTCGCAACAACAGCTACCTGCGGGCCGAGTCAGGCGCGCAGGTGTATCTCAACGGCGGGCACCTCACCAATGCCCTGGGCGGGCACCTGCTGAGCAATGACCAGATCGGCGTGGGCGGCTATGCCTTGGCAGCGCGGTTGACGAATGCCGGCACCATCGCGCTGACCGAGGGCGGGCACTTGAGCATCTTCAACCGCGGCAGCTTCGAGCAGCAGGCCGGCGGCCTGCTGGTGGGCGCCGCCGGCTCGCTGGTGGAGGTGACCGCCGGCGGCAAGGCCAGCCTGGCCGGCAAGACAGTGCTGAACGGCAGCCTGATGATCGAAGCCCTGGCCCGTGTGGACGTGGCCAACGGCGGCAATTTCACGCACCGGATGCAGCCCGGCAGCACCGGTATCAACCAGGGCGATCTGGTCAACACCGGCTTTGCCACGCTGGGCGGCAGCCCGGGCGCGTCGACCTGGGTCAATGACGGGGTGCTGACCAACCACAATTTCCTGCTGGTCGAGGTGGGCGCCACCCTGGCCAATGCCGGCACGATCATCAACCACGCCCTCCTGCAGGTGGACGGCGTCCTGGCAATGCACGCGGGCAGCCAGTTCGTGCAGTTCGGCGGCGTCCTCACGGTCAATGGCACGCTGACCGGTGGGCGCTTCGTGTCGGGTGATCCGCTGGTGATTGCCAACGGCCTGCTCGGCGGCCACGGCAGCATCGTCGGCGATGTGGTGATGCTGGGCGGCGTCACGGCGCCCGGCAACTCGCCAGGCACGCTGCGGGTGATGGGTGACATGGTGCTGGGCAGCGGCAGCACGCTGGCGCTGGAGATGGCCCGCGATGGCCGCCATGACCACCTGGCGGTCGACGGCCGGCTGAGCTTCGAGCCCGGCGCCAGCGTGCGCCTGCGCTTTCTGGGCGGCGTGCCGGATGTCGACCAGACCTTCAGCTTGCTGAGTGTGGGCCAGGGTGCGGTCTACCTGCCCGCGGCCCAGGTGTCGATCGACCACCCTGGCTTGCAGATGACCGCCTACCACACCGGTGACCAGCGAGGTCTGTCACTGGCCTTCCAGGAGTCGTCAGCGCAGCGGTTTGAGCGCAGCGACGCCTGGCTTACCGTGAATTTCGAGTCTGGGGACACCCACTACGCCGACAGCGACCTGGGCCAGCACTTCAGCGTGGGGGTGGGCGGCACGTTGGGCTTGCGGGCCAGTGCGGCACTGACCCTGTTCAGCGCCGACGTGGCCTTGGGCGGGCGCCTGCTCAACAGTGGCCGCCTGGCCATCGCCAACCGCCAGCTGAACCATGGCGAGACCATCAACCGGGGCCAATTGACGACGCTGGCGCTGGAGAACCGGGGCCAGTTCAGCAACCGGGGTGCGCTGACGCTTGGCGTCGATGGCAGCCAAGACGGGCGCCTCGTCAACCATGGCAGTTTCCAGCACCTGGCCGGCAGCTTGAACCTGGCTTCGCTGGACGGGGTACCGGTGGTGGTTGAAAACGCCGCTGGGGCCGAGATGCGCCTGGCCGGCAGCCAGACCGGCCGCATGGCGCTGACCAACCAGGGCCGGGTGATCGTCGACCGGGGCGGCGTCTTGCTGGCCAGCACCGTGCAGCAGCCTGCCGGTGAATTGCGGGTGGACGGCGACCTGACGGCGGACCTGACCCAGGTGCGCGGCGGTGTGCTGGGTGGCAGCGGCATGATCGACGGAGAGGTGCAAGTCTTCGGCGCCGGGCGGGGCAGCGAGGGCCAAGGCATCGGCACCCGCCTGCGGCCGGGCCTCAGCGGGCCGGGGGGCGACGCTGCACTGCGCTTCCTCGGCCCGGTGCAACTGGTCACGGCCGAGCAGGGCGTGGTGATCGAGATCGACATTGCGTCGGCGCAGTCCTTCGGTCAATTGAACTTCCTGGCTGGCCTGACGGCCGACGCCAGCACCCGCCTGCAGGTCGTGCTGGTGGACGGTTTCGCGCCTGGACAGGCACTGCTGTTGTCGGTGCTGCGCTTCGACCCCGCTTTCGGCACCCCCTGGCAGTTGGGCTATGCGCTGGACAGCGCCGAAGTGTTGCAGCGCACCGCCGCTGGCGACATACCCTGGCAGGGCGGCAGCTGGGGCTTTGCCTGGCAGGAGGGCTACATCGACCTGCAGCTGACCCCCACCCCGGTGCCCGAGCCGGCAGCCTGGGGCCTGCTGGCTGGCGGCCTGGCGCTGCTGCAGGGCTTGGCCTGGCGTCGGCGCCGGGCCCAGGGCGCGGCCGCATGAGCAAATGTTGCTTGGCCACTTTGCTCATTCCCCCTCGGGGGGGCGGCGGCAACGCCGCCTTGGGGGCATGTCACGCCCTCGGGGGGGGCGGCGGCAACGCCGCCTTGGGGGCGTGTCACGGCTGCGCCACCCAGCCCGGTTGAGGCGCGCCGGCCAGCAATTGCCGGTGCGCCTCAAGCCCTTGGCAGAAGCCCCGGTGAAAGTGCGCTGCCAGGTGTTGCTGCACGGTGTGTTCGATCCAGGCGATGCCTTGCGCGCGCGCCTGGTCGGCCCGAGCGGGCTCGCCCAGTGCCAGCCACAGCCGCCGCAGGCCATGCCACCACAGGCCCTCGGGCAGCTCGGCAGGCACCTGGTCGGCCGGCCGCCGCAGGCAGGCGCCGGCATGGCGCCCTGCCGCCCGGTGCCGGCCGGCGGCCAGCGCCGCCTGTGCCGCCACCCAGTGCGCGGCCCAGCGCAGGCCTGGATGGCCGGCGGCCACCGCGCGGCGCCACAGTTTGCGGGCCAGCCGCCAGGCCACCTCGGCATCGGCCGGGCTGCGCTGCGATTGCAGGCGCAGCAGGGCAAGCTGGGCCGGGCCGTGCTGGCCCCATTGGGCGGCATCGCCGGTTTCGTCCAGCAAGGCCTGCAAGCAATCCACTGAATCGGCCAGTGGTGCGGCCTGCAGCGCCAGCGCCAGACGGCGTGCGCGCGCGGCCGTCCAGGGCGGCAAGGCCTCGGTGGCCAGCACCGGGGCCAGGTCGGTCAGGGCCCGGGCGGTCTGGCCGATCTCTGCCCACAGCAGCGCGCGGCGCAGGCGCACGCTGCTGTGGGCGATAGGAGACTGGTGTTGGCTGTCGGCCAGCGCCAGCTCAAACAAGCCCAGCGCCTGGTCATAGTGGCCCTGGGCGGCTGCGGCACTGGCCAGACCCACCCGGTGGTAGTCATTGGCCTGGTGCAGGCCGGCATGGCGCGCCCCCGAGGCAGCGGCCTGGCCCAACACCTGTTCGGCGGCGGCGGGTTCGCCCGCCAGCAGCAGGCCTTGGGCCAGGTTGCCCAGCACCACGGCCTCGTCCACCGGGCGGCCGGAGGCCAGCGCCAGCGCCAGACCGCGTTGATGCCAGGCCCGCGCGTCGCGGCTGCGGCCCAGGCGGTCGAGCACCCAGCCGCGATCCGAGACCAGCTCAGCGCCATGCCAGGGGCCAGGCTCCACCCAGTGGCGATGCTGTTGCCATAGCTGCTCGGCCGGTGCGGCCTGGCCGCCCAGGCACAGCGCACGGTGCAGGCGCACCACGGCTTCGGCGGCCGCGGCCGGCCAGGGAGTCGGCGGCCCGGTTTTGTCGGCCGCTGGCTGCAGGGCCAGCGACAGGGCCTGTTCGGCGCTTTGCCGGCTGGCCTCGGGCATCAGGCGATTGAAGTGCACTTCGGCCAGGCGATTGAGCACCTGGATGCGCTCGGGGTCGCTGCCGGCCAACAGCAGCGCCCGGCCCAGCGGCGCCAGCGGCGCGGCAATGCCGTCGGACTCGACCACCACCCGGGCCTGCCGCAGCAGCAGTGCCATGGCCAGTGCGGGGGCATCGGCCTCGGTGTGCGCGATGGCATGGGCCAGGGCGTCGG
>JANLZT010000402.1:0-2129 GCA_031366465.1 Betaproteobacteria bacterium
CTGCTGCGCGCGACCCGCGAATCGCTGGAGCAGCAGACCGCCACCGCCGAGGTGCTGCAGGTGATCAACGCCTCGCCGGGTGACCTGACGCCGGTGTTCGAAGCCATCGTCAAGAGCGCCACCCGGCTGTGCCAGGCCGACAGCGGTGGCGTCTGGCTGGTCGAGAACGGCGTTGCCCGGGCCCACGGCGCCCAGGGCGGCAACACGCCGCCGGCCTACCTGGCCTACCTGGCCGACACCGCCGTGCCGCTGGACTGGCTGCTGGGACGCAAGAGCCAGGACCTGCCTTTTCTGCACATCGCCGACCTGAAGGCGTCCAGGGCCTACCAGATCGGCATGCCCTTCGTGGTGGCCGGTGTTGATCTGGGCGGCATCCGCAGCAACCTGAGCGTGCCGCTGCGCGAGAACGGCGTGGTGGTGGGCGTTTTTGCCCTCGTGCGCCACAGCGTGCGGCCCTTCACCGACCAGCAGATCGGCCTGCTGCAAGCCTTTGCCGCGCAGGCGCAGATCGCGATGAAGAACGCCCGCCTGATCAATGAGACCCGCGAGGCACTGGAGCACCAGACGGCAACCGCCGAGATCCTGAAGGTCATCGCCCGATCACCGTCGGATGTGCAGCCGGTGTTCGACGCCATCGTGCACAGCGCGGCGCGCTTGTTCGGCCGCAAGACCGCGCTGCGCACGGTGGAAGCCGATGGCCTGCTGCGCCGGGCGCGCAGCTATGCGCTGATCGACGGCGAGTTCCATGGCCCCGAGTTGCTGCCGCTTGACCGCCTGAGCAATGTCGGCATGGCCGTGCTCGAAGGCCGGCCCTTCCAGGTAGCCGACACCCAGGCCCCTGCGGCCGGTGCCTACTACCACACCCATGCCCGGGCGCTGGCCTTCCGCGCGATTGCTTCGGCGCCGCTGCTGCTGAATGGCGTAGCGATCGGGGTGATCTCGATGTCCTCGCCCCTGCCCGGCGCGCTGTCGGACAAGCAGCTGGCCCTGTTGACAGCCTTTGCCGACCAGGCGGTGATCGCCATCGGCAACGCGCGGCTGTTCAACGAGACACAGGAAGCGCTGGAGCAACTGAAGGCATCGGCGGAGGTGCTGAATGTGATCAGCAACTCGGTGTCAGACAGCGCGCCGGTGTTTGACAAGATCCTCGACAGTTGCGAGCGCCTATTGGGCACCGGGCAGCTTGGCATCTTTGTGGTGGGTGAGGATGCCATCGTGCGATCCGTGGCCTGGCGCGGCTGGATCGCCAACGACGCCGGGTACAGCGAGATGCCGCTCGATCAAAGCCACACCGGCAGGGCGATCCGAGAACGCCGCGCCGTGCATTTGCCCGACCTGGCGGCCTTGCCCGATTTACCGCAGAGCATCAGAGATGGCATTCAGCGCGCCGGCAATATTTCAATGGTCTACGCACCCATGCTGTGGGAGGAAGGCGGCATCGGCTCCATTTGTGTGATGCGCCACCCACCCAAACCGTTCACCGACAAGGAACTTGCGCTGTTGCAGGCCTTCGCCAACCAGGCGGCGATCGCGATCCAGAACGCCCGGCTGTTCAAGCATGCGCAAGACGCCAGAGCCCAGGCCGAGACCGCCAACGAGGCCAAGAGCGCCTTCCTGGCGACCATGAGCCACGAGATCCGCACGCCAATGAATGCGGTGATCGGCATGAGCGGGCTGCTGCTCGACACGCCGCTCAACGACGAGCAACGCGACTTCGCCAACACCATCCGCGACAGCGGCGACGCGCTGCTGACCATCATCAACGACATCCTGGATTTCTCGAAAATCGAGGCCGGTCGCATGGATGTGGAAACCCACCCCTTCGACCTGCGCGAGTGCGTGGAATCGGCGATGGATCTGATCGGCGCGCGCGCGGCCGAGAAGCACCTGGACATCGCGTATGTGTTCGAAGGCGAGCCGCCACAGGCCATCGTCGGCGACGTGACGCGGCTGCGCCAGGTGCTGCTCAACCTGCTGAGCAATGCGGTCAAGTTCACCGAAGCCGGCGAGGTGGTGCTCACGGTCGCGGCCGAAGGCGGGCAGCTGCATTTTTGCGTGCGCGACACCGGCATCGGCCTCACCGAGCAGGGCAAGAGCCGGCTGTTCCAGAAGTTCAGCCAGGCCGACAG
>JANLZT010000463.1:0-8246 GCA_031366465.1 Betaproteobacteria bacterium
GCTGGATGAGCTGCAACTGCGGCCCGACCTGATTGTTGGCGCCTCGGCCGGCGCGCTGGTGGCGGTGCTGTATGCCGCCGGCATGCGCGCCCCGGCGATGGAGGCGCTGGCGCTGGACCTGCCGGTGATGCGGCTGATGCGCGTCTCACTGGGCGGCGGCCAGCGCCTGAGCGGTGACGGCGTGGCCGATTTTGTGCGCGACGAGCTGCGCCAACTGGGCCACGCGCCGCAACTGCAGGCGCTGCCGACGATGGTGGCCTGCGTCAGCCAGCGCCTGGCCGATGGCGCGGCAGTGGCCTTCACCCGGGGCGACGCCGGCCTGGCGGTGCAGGCGGCGGCGGCCATCGAGGGCCAGTTCACGCCGGTGCGCATCCTCGGCCAGCGCCACGCCGATGCCGACCTGGTGCAGCCACTGCCGGTGCGCCTGGCCCGCGCGCTGGGCGCCCAGCGGGTGCTGGCGGTGGATGCATCGGCCTATGAAGACGAGGCACCGGCCGCAGCTGCGGCCTACCGGGCCAGCGACCAGCGCAAGCGCGCCCTGACCCAGCCCGACGCGCTGTTGGCCGACGTGCTGCTGCACCCCAGGTTTGGCTACTGGGCCAGCACCTCGCGGGAGTACCGCCAGCGCTGCATCGCCGCCGGCTACCGCGACACCCTGGCTGCCGCCGCCCGCATCCGCGCCCTGCATGCGGCCTGATGCCCCCGCCGCAGCGCCGCCGGCTGCCTTGCTGCTGCTGGCGCCGATGGAGGGCCTGCTCGACCACAGCCTGCGCGATGTGCTGACGACGGTGGGCGGCATCGACCGCTGCGTCAGCGAGTTCATCCGCATCACCGACCAGCGCATGCCGGCGCGTTTTTTTACCCGGGTGATGCCCGAGCTGCTCACCGGCAGCCGCACCTTGGCCGGGGTGCCGGTGCGGGCCCAGTTGCTGGGCAGTGATGCGGCCTGCCTGGCCGACAACGCCGCCCGCCTGGCCGCGCTGGGTGCCGAGGGCATCGACCTGAACTTTGGCTGCCCGGCCAAGACCGTCAACCGCCACCGGGGCGGCGCGGTGCTGCTGGACGAGCCGGCGCTGATCGGCGACATCGTGGCGGCAGTGCGCCGGGCGGTGCCGGCCCATCTGCCGGTCTCAGCCAAGATGCGGCTGGGCAACCTGGACGGCGCACGCGCGCTCGACGCCGCGCTGGCGATTGCCGCAGGGGGGGCTTGTGAGCTGGTGGTGCATGCCCGCACCCGGCTGCAGGGCTACAAGCCGCCGGCCTACTGGGCCAGCATCGCCCCGCTGCGCGAGGCCCTGCGCATCCCGGTGATCGCCAATGGCGAGATCTGGACCGTGGCCGACGCCAAGCGCGCCCGCGCGGAATCAGGCTGCCAGGCGCTGATGCTGGGCCGTGGCCTGGTGGCCGACCCGGGCCTGGCCTGGGCCATCCGCCGGCTGGACAGCGCTGTGCAGCCCGATCTGCCCTGGGCCAGCCTGCTGCCGATGCTGGCGCGCTACTGGGCCAATATCGCCCGCCATGTGGAAGGCCGGCACCGGTCCGGCCGGCTCAAGCAATGGCTGAACCTGCTGCGCCGCCGCCACCCCGAGGCCCAGCAAGCCTACGAAGCGGTGCGTCTGCTCGATGACCCCGCGCAGGTGGCGGCCTGCTTGTTTGGCGCCCTTGGCAAGTTTGGTGCGTTCGGCGCGCCGGCCGCCGCGCCGCAGCCGCCCGAGGGCGCTCAGCGGGGCGATGCAGCGGCCGGTCGCCCAATGATTACCAGCGCCACGCCGCCCAGCACTGCCATCGACGCGATCAGCAACTGAGGCGTCAGCGGCTCACCCAGCAGCAACACCCCGCCGGCGCTGGCCAGCACCGGCACGCCCAGCTGCAGGATGGCCGCGCGGGTGGCGCTCAAGCCACGCAGGGCGGTGTACCAGACCGCATAGCCCAGGCCCGAGGCCAGCGCGCCCGAGGCCAGTGCCAGCGCCAGGCCGGCAGCGTCCCAGCGGGCCTGGGCCAGCGTCAGCAGGCTGAGTGCCAGGGCCAGCGGCGCAGCGCGCAAGAAGTTGCCGGCCGTCACCGCCATGGCGTCGCCCGCTGTGCGCCCGCGCAGCGTGTACACAGCCCAGCCGACCCCAGCGCAGGCCATCAACGCACCTGCGGCCAGCGAGGGCGTGGCCAGCCCGGGCAGCAGCAGCCAGACCAGCCCTGCGCCGGCGGCGGCCAGCCCCAGCCATTGCAGCGGCCGCAGGCGCTCGCCGCGCCACAGGCCCCAGCCGATCATCGAGGTCTGCACCACCCCAAACAGCAGCAGCGCGCCGGTGGCTGCGCTCAGGCTGAGGTAGGCAAACGAGAAGCCGGCGGCATAGACAAACAGCGCCAGCGCCGAGACCCAGTCGCCGGCCTGCAGCCAGCCCGCGCCAGCCCGCTGGTGGCGGCTGCGCCAGCCCACCAAGATGGCCAGCATCAGCGCACCCGAGACCAGCCGAACGCTGGTGAAGCTGGCGGCGTCGATGGTGGTGTGGCGCAGCGCGGCGCGGCACAGCAGTGAGTTGCCGGCAAAGGCCAGCAGCGCGATGCCGGTGAGCGCGGCGGTGCGGGCCGGCGAATGGGGCGGAAATGGGGGCGGGGGTAGCGACATCGGCCGATGGTAGAGGGCGGGGCGGGTGAGGGCGGGGGCTGGCGGGTGCTGATGGGTGCGGGTGGGCCGGCCCGGGGGCGCAACGCAGGCGCCCAGTTCAAGCGCTCAAGCCCTCAGTTGCGGCGCGCCAGCGGCAGGTTCAGCAGCAGGTTCTGGGGCTTCAGGCGCAGCGCGCCGTCGGCGGCCATCGCCAGGCCCAGGTAGACCGGCGCACCGGCCAGCTCGGCCTGCATGTCGGCCGGGTGGGCAAAGTCCAGCCGGAACAGACCGATCAGGCGCGCCAGGCGCTCGTCATCGACTGGCCGCTGCTGGTAAAGATCATCCAGGATGGCGCTGGCCTGCACGTCCAGGCCCACATGCCAGCGCCAGTTGACGTCGTCAATGCGGGCCAGCGGCGTGATCGTCACCTCAATGCCCAGCAACTGCCGCACCCAGCGCACCAGCACCTGGGCCAGCGCGGCCAGGCCCGAGCGCGCGAGTGTGAGGGGCACGCTGACCCCGGGTGCCAGGGGCTTGGCCACCTGGTGGGTCAGGTCCAGCACGAAGCGGTGGCGCGGCAGGTTGTCAGCCGCGTCTTGCCAGTAGTCGACGGCGTTGTCGGCCGTCAGCACCGCCAATTGGGCGGCGCGCAGCGGCACTCGGGCCTCGGCCAGCAAGCGGCCCAGCGCGCCAAAGCCACCGGCATCGCTCAGGCGGTCAAGCGTGGCGCGGTCGCCGGCCAGCACCCGCTGGTTCTGCAGCGTGATGCGCTGCGGGCGGAACAGCAACTCGGCGGCGCGGGCCTCGAAGGCATCGGCGCCCTGGTCCAGCAGTTGGCGCAGGATGGCTTGCGCCACCAGGTCGATGAACAGCGGCGGCAGCGTGATCGCGGCTTGGCGGAACAGGCCGCAGTAGTAGGCCTCCAGCGTGCCGGCGGCCTGCACGCCATCGCGCAGCGACAGGAACAAGCGGTAGTTGTCGCGGGCGTCGCCGTCCTGTAGGCCGGCCAACGCGCTGGCCGCCACCGGGCGCAGTGGGTCGGCGCGCAGCGCTGCGTGCAGGGCGCTCTCTGCCGCACAGCTCTCGGCCACCAGGGCCAGCTCGGGCCGGTCCAGCCAATGCAGCCACCAGGCCGGCGTGGGCTGCAGGCGGCCGTCGCGGTTGATCGTCAGGTGGCGCCAGCCGCAGGCCGGCCAAAAATCGAGCATGGCCGCTCAGATGGGGCGATGGGCCGGCCGCGCGGGCAGGGTGGCCTTCACTTGGCCCAGCCGTCTTTCAAGCCGGTGATGCGGTTGAAGACCGGCGCATCGGCGCGGTGCTCGACCCGGTCGCTGACAAAGTAGCCGTGGCGCTCGAACTGGTAGTGCACATCGCCCGCCACCGCAGCCAGCGCCGGCTCGACATAGCCCTGCAGCACCGTCTTGCTGGCCGGGTTGAGCAGCTCGCGAAAATCGCGCCCGCCGACATCGGGCTGGGGTTCGGTGAACAAATGGTCGTAGAGATGGAAGCTGGCCGCCACCGCCTGGTGCGCCGCCACCCAGGTGATGGTGCCCTTGACCTTGACGGCATCGGCCCCCGGCGTGCCGCTTTTGGTGTTGGGCAGCACGGTGGCCAGCACGGCGGTGACCTGGCCATTGGCATCCTTCTCGCAGCCGGTGCACTCGACCACCATGCCGTGTTTGAGCCTGACCTTGTTGCCCGACAGCTTGACGCCCGCCGCATCAAGACGCGGCGGAAAAAGCCGGAAAAAGCCTTTGCTCGGCAGCGCCATGAAGTCGTCCTGCTCCACCCAAACCTGGGGCCCGAGTGAGAAGCTGCGCTGGCCCAGCTCAGGCCGTTGCGGATGGGCCGGCGCACTGCAGGGCTCCAGATGGTCGGCGCCAAACAGCGCGGCCCAATTGGTCAATTTGAGCGCCAGCGGCCTGACCACCACCATCGCGCGCGCTGACTTGCCCTCCAGGTCGGCGCGCAGTGCACCGTCCAGCACCGCATAGTCGACCCAGATATTGGTCTTGCTGGCGCCGGTGTCCTCGGCAAACTTGCGCACGGCGTCGGGCGTGTAGCCGCGGCGGCGCATGCCGGCCAGGGTGGGCAGGCGCGGGTCGTCCCAGCCGGTGACGATGCCCTCGTCCACCAGCGCGCGCAGCTTGCGCTTGCTGGTGATCACATAGCTCAGGTTGAGCCGGCCAAATTCATGCTGCCTGGGCGGCGGGCGCTGCAGCAGGCCGCCCTCGCACAGCCGCGCCAGCAGCCAGTCGTACCAGGGCCGCTGGTCCTCGAACTCCAGCGTGCACAGGCTGTGGGTGATGTTTTCCAGCGCGTCTTCGATCGGGTGGGCGTAGGCGTACATCGGGTAGATGCACCAGGCATCACCGGTGTTGTGATGGTGGGCGCGCTTGATGCGGTAGAGCGCCGGGTCGCGCAGGTTGATGTTGGGCGATGCCATGTCGATCCGGGCCCGCAGCACCATGCTGCCGTCGGCATGCGCACCGGCCTTCATCTCGCGCAGCCGGGCCAGGTTCTCAGTCGGCGTGCGGTCGCGCCAGGGGCTGTTGCGGCCGGGGCTGTTGAAGTCACCCCGAGCCGCGCGCATCTCGTCGGCGCTTTGCTCGTCCACATAGGCCAGGCCATGCGCCACCAGGTGCTCGGCGGCGCGGTACATGAAGTCGAAGTAATTGCTGGCGTAGTACAGATGGCTGCTGCCGGCGCTGTCCCAGGACCAGCCCAGCCAGTGCACCATCTCGATGATGGCGTCGACAAACTCTTGCTCTTCGCGCTCGGGGTTGGTGTCGTCAAAGCGCAGGTGGCAGACGCCGCCAAAGTCGCGCGCCAGGCCAAAGTTCAGGCAGATGCTTTTGGCGTGGCCGATGTGCAGATAGCCATTGGGCTCGGGCGGGAAGCGCAGCCGCACCGGCTGCGGGTCGGCCGCGCCGGCTTGGTGATGGGCAGCGTCCCCTGGCGAACCGCCCCATTGGCGCTGCGAGTAGACGCCGTCCTGCAGCTCACGCTCGATCAGCGTGCGCAGGAAGTTGGCGGGTTTGGGGGCGGCAGGCGCGGGCGTGGACATGGGCGGCAAGGACGCTGGCGCGGCCAAGAGGGACGGGGAGGCCGGATTCTAGAAGCCGTGCCCGGCGGCTACGGCGCAGCCTCAGTTGCCGCCACCCTCGCGGCGTTTGAGCGCCTCGATCTCGCGCGCCACCAGGCGCTCGGTCAGGCCCTCGCCCTGCAGCTTGACCAGCACCAGGATGCCGTGGATCGCCAGCCCCAGGCCCCAGCCCCACAGCGGGAACGCGTGGAAGCCGCGGCGGTGCATCTGCCAGCCCTCACCGCCCATGCTGCTGGCTTGCCACATCAGCCACAGGCCGGCGTTGACCAGCACAAACACCAGCGCGTGGATGAACCAGCCCTTTTTCAGCGCCACCCGGCGGCGGGCACGCTGTTCGAGGGAGGCTTGGTTGGCATCAGCAGGTGTTTGCATGGTGGGTCTCGGCGGGGGGTGAATGAAACCGGGGACTTTGCCGGTGGCTGGCGGCGCAGGCTGTGGGGCCGCAAGGCTGCGGACGCGCGCCAGCCCCGTTTCACATGCCCTTGAACAGGTGAGCATAGAGCCGGCTGCCGACCAGGCGCTCGGGCCGGCCGCGCAGGCTGAGCAAGACCTTGCCCGTTTCATCCCGCTGCGCGGTGCTGATGGCCGACGCCCGCACCACCAGGCCGCGGTGCACCTGCCAAAACTGGCCTGGATCCAGTAGCGGCAGCAGCTCGCGCAGCGACAAACGGATCAGGTGCTCGCGCTCGGCGGTGACCACCCGCAGGTATTTGTCGGCGGCCTCGAAGTACAGCACCTCGGCCACCGGCACCAGGTGCACGGTGTTGCCCACGCCGGCCTGGATCACGCTCAGGCGCTGCGGCGGGTCGGCAGGCGGCGGCGCGCTGGCCGCCAGCAAGGTCCGCAACTGGGCCAGCGTGGCGTCCAACGGGCTGGTGCTTGACGCGGTGGGTGGATTGGCCGACTGGGCCAGGCCGTCGGCCAGCCGCCGCTGCAGGCGCTGGACGCAGCTGGCCAGGCGCTGGGCGTCCACCGGCTTGACCAGGTAGTCCACCGCCTGGGCCTCGAAGGCCTGCAGCGCGTACTGGTCATAGGCGGTGACAAACACCAGCAGCGGGAAGGCCAGGCCGGCCGGCCAATCCTCGGCCAGGGCCTGGGCCGCCTCCAGGCCGGTGGCGCCGGGCATGCGGATGTCCAGGAAGCAGACCTGGGGTTGCAGCGCCAGCGCCTGGCGCGCCGCGCTCAGGCCGTCGGCCACCTGGGCAACGATCCGCAGGCCGGGCCACAGCCGGGCCAGGTCGGCGCGCAGCGCGTCGGCCAGCAGCGGCTCGTCTTCGGCGATCAGCGCGGTGGCGGCGGTGGCAGGCATGGTCTGGGCCGGGTTCATGGGCTGGCCGGGGTGGGCAGGGCGGACGCGGCCATCGGCCAGGGCAGGCTGACTTCGGCCAGGGTGCCGCCCTCGGGGCCGGGTGCCGGGCTCAGGCTGAAGTGCGCTTGTTGGCCGTACAGCGTGGCCAGGCGCGCTGCCACATGTTGGGTGCCGTAGTGGGTACTGGGATGGGTGCCGTCGGCATCGCTGGCGGCCAAGCCCACCCCGGTGTCGCGCACTGTCAGGCAAAGGCGGCCATCGCGCCGCTCGGCCACCACCTCGATGCGCCCACCCTCGACCTTGGGCTCCAGGCCGTGTCGGATGCCGTTTTCCACCAGCGGCTGCAGCAGCAGTGGCGGCACCGGCAGCGCGCGCAGATCGTCCGGCAGGCGCAATTGCACCTGCAGCCGCGGGCCCATGCGCAGCGCCATCAGGGCCAGGTAGTCACCCAGCCGGTCGAACTCGGCCGACAGCGGATGCATCGTCAGCCGTGAGGCCCCCAGCGTGGCCCGCAGGTAGGCGATCAGCCGGTCCAGCATGGCCTGGGCGCGTGCGGGGTCGAGCGCGATCAGCACCCGCAGATTGGCCAGGGTGTTGAACAACATGTGCGGCTCCAGTTGCGACTGCAGCAGCATCAACTGGCTCTCGGTGGCCTGGCGGCGCGCCAGGTCGGCGGCGGCCTGCTCGGCGCGCAGGCGCTCGGTGGCATAAAAGTACCAGGTGGCGGCCACCGCCACCACCAGGCTGATGGCGATGGCCCCGCGGTTGTGGCGCAGGCTGGGGGTGGTCAAGCCGGTCACGCTGTCGCCGATGGCGCTGCCCAGGGTGTAGCCCAGGCCGGTGCCGAGCAGGATGCACAACAGCATCCAGCCCGGTCCGGGCCAGCGCTTGCGAAAGCGCTGGGGCAGGCCCTCGCGCGCGGGCAGCAGGCCGGCGACCAACAGCCGTCCGCCGTCGATGAAGAACCAGCAACTGGTGCCGATGGCCGTCGAGTAGACCCAGGCGGCGAACAGGTTGCCGCGGGCGCCGCTGCCCAGCAGCCAGATTGCCAGGGCTATCCCGACGCAAACCACCTGGTTGCGCAGACCCCGACGCGCAAAGCCCTGCCAGGGGCCGGGCTCAACCGGCGCGGCGTCGGCCGGGTTGGCTGGGTTGGCCTGGGCAGAGGGCGGGGTGGGCATGGCGTCGATTGTGGTGGTGCTTGCAGCAGGCTCTGGGCGAGGCTGGCA
>JANLZT010000429.1:0-7521 GCA_031366465.1 Betaproteobacteria bacterium
CCACCGCCTGCGCTGCGCCGGACGCGGCCACGTCCAGCACCGCCACGCGGGCCTGGCCACCCGCGGCGATCACCTGGCTGGCGACCTGCTGCAGTTCGGCCTCGCGCCGGCCCGACAGCACCAGGCGCATGCCGGCGCCGGCCAGGGCCAGTGCCGCAGCGGCGCCGATGCCGCTGCCGGCCCCGGTGATCCAGGCCACCTTGTTGTTCAGATCTCGCATCTTTGAGTCCTTGCTTGGATGACGACGGCGCCGTCTGGCGCGCCTGGGACAGCCTCACCGGCCATCGACCGACAAGGCGATCAGCGCGTTGCCGGCATGCGCAAAAATCCGGCCATAGCCGCTGTTGACAAACACCATGCCGCCGGCCAGCACCGGCCCGCCGTTGTCGATAGACCCGCCACGCGCCACCCCACCGTTGACCGCCTGCCAGTCATGGGCCGCCGTGTCGATGTCGAGCACCGTGCGGCCGTCGGCCATGGCGTAGGCGCGCAGATGGCCGTCGGACGCGCCGGCCCAGACGATGCCGGGCATGGCCGCCACGGCGGCCGAGTACGAGGCCAGGCAGCTGCCGCCCCAGGCACAGGCGCGCAAGGGGGCCGCGACGAACCAGCGCTCGCGGCCATCGGCCAGGGCCACCGCCGACAGCCCCGGCCGGGGCAGGGCCAGGCCGGCGCGGTAGGGGTCGGCCATCGGCACATAGACCGTGTCGCCGTCGCTGGCCATGCCCCACTGGATGCCGCCCAGCGCCGAGCCCGCGCCCAGCGCCGCCTGCCACAGCAGCCGGCCGTCGTCTGGATCCAGTGCATGCAGGGCGCCGGATTTCTGGCCCGCCAGCAGCAGATCGGGCTGGCCGGGGCGCTGCACCAGCACCAGAGGCGCGCCGAAGTCATGGTCGGGCCCGGGCGTGGACGGGCAGTTGCCGCTGCCGGCCTTGACGCCGGGCAAGTTGCAGGGCAACACATAGTTGTCGGCGGGCAGCAACTGGCGCTGCCAGCGCAGCTGGCCGGTCTGTACGTCCAGCGCGATCACGGCATTGCTGCCAGGGGTGGGCTGGTCGGTGTAGGAATTGCCGGTGCCGATGTAGAGCAGGCCGCGCCGCGCATCCAGCGTGGGCGAGGCCCACACCGCAGCGCCGGCCGGGCCATGCTGCTGGGTGCCGGCGTCGTTCACGCGGTAGGGCTTTGGGCTGTCGGGGATGGTGAAGGTCTGCCACAGGCGCTGGCCGGTGGCGGCGTCCAGCGCCACCACGCTGCCGCGAAAGCTGCAGCAGGGGTAGCGCGGGTCTTGGGCCCAGCCCTCCTCGCCCGACGACACCGGCACCAGCAGGCGGCCCTGGTGCAACAGCGGCGTGCCGGTGATGCGGGCGGCCGCATGCGGGTCGAGCGTGACGCGCCAGCGCGGCGCGCCGCTGTCGGCGTCCAGCGCATGCATGCGGCCCTGCTCGTCGCCGATATAGGCCAGCGCGCTGCTGTTGCCCGTCGCCGGGCCCAGCACCACCGCCGTGCGGGCGGCCGTGCCCAGCGCCGTGGACCAGTGCCGGCAGCCGCTGCGCGCATCCAGCGCCAGCACCTCGCCCGATTGGGTGCTGGCATAGACCCGGTCGCCCGCCACCACCGGCTGGCCGATGGCCATGGCCGCCGGGTAGGCATAGACCCAGCGCACCCGCAGCCGCGGCAGGTCGGCGGCGGTGAAGCCGGGCTGGGCCTGGAAGCGGGTCTGCAGCGGCCCATTGCCCCAGCCCTGCCATTGCGGCGCGGCGGGGTCGAGCGCGGCCGGCGGCTTGGCGCAGCCGGCCGCCGCTGCGACGGTGGGGTCAGCCACCGGATCGCGCCCGCTGAGGTGGCGAGCGATGGCCTGGATCTCGGCCGCGCTCAGGCCGCGCGCCTGCTCGCGCATGCTGCCGGTGCTGGCGGCGGCGATCAACTCCTCGGGCCGCCAGGTGGCCAGCGCGGCGCGGCTGGGCGTGCGGCCCTGGCCAGCCTCATGGCAGCCGGCGCAGCGGCTGGCCCACAGGCTGGCGGCCTGCGCCGGGTTCAAGGCCTCGGCCGGCGCGGAGGCCGGCGCAGAAGCCGACGGCGCTGCCAACACCGCAGCCGCGGCCTCATCGGCGGCCCGGGCCGCCAGCGGGGCCAAGGCCAGCCCTGCCACCATCAGCAATGCCCATCCCAGGCGAGTGGCCCGCATCCTTGGCTCCGATCTACCAGGCGTCCACAAATGCCCGCTTCTTGCCTGTGCGCGGCGCGGGCGCCGGCATAGCCCGCAGGCCGTTCAGCAGCCAGTCGCGGGTGGCGGCCGGGTCGATCACGTTGTCCACCTCAAACAGCGACGCGGTGTTCAGCGCCTTGCCGCGCTCATAGGCCTCGGCCACCAGGCTGTCGTACAGGGCCTTGCGCTGCGTCGGGTCTTCGAGGGCCTGCAGCTCCTTGCGCTTGCCCAGCTTGACTTGCCCCTCCAGGCCCATGCCGCCAAATTCCCCGGTGGGCCAGGCGATGGTGAAGACCGAGGCATGGAAGCTGCCGCCCGCCATGCCCAGCGCCCCCAGGCCGTAGCCCTTGCGGATCACCACCGTGAAGGTGGGCACGCTGACATTGGCGCCCACCAGATAGGTGCGGCAGCAGTGGCGCACCAGCGCGGTCTTCTCGTGCTCGGGGCCGACCATGTTGCCGGGGGTGTCGCACAAGAAGATCAGCGGCAGGTCGTGGGCATCACACAACTGCATGAAGCGGGCGGCCTTGTCGGCCGCCGGGCTGTCGATGGCGCCGGCCAGATGGGCAGGGTTGTTGGCCACCACGCCGAAGGGCCGGCCCTCGATGCGGATCAGCGCAGTGATCATGCCGACGCCGAAGCCCTTGCGGATTTCCAGGCAACTGCCGGTGTCGGCCAGCAGCGTGATGACCTGGCGCATCTCGTAGGCGCGTAACCTGTTGGGCGGCACCGCATGGCGCAGCTTGCGCTGGTCGGCGCAATCCCAGTCAGCCACCGTGCCCTGGAAGTAGCTCAAATACTGGCGCGCCACGGCCACCGCTTCGGCCTCGTCGGCCACCGCGATATCGACCACGCCATTGGGCACCTGCACAGCCATCGGTCCCACCTCGTCGGGCTTGTAGACGCCCAGGCCGCCGCCTTCGATCATCGCCGGGCCGCCCATGCCGATGCTGGAATCAGCGGTGGCGATGACCACATCGCAGCAGCCCAGCAGCACCGCATTGCCGGCAAAGCAGCGCCCCGAGCTGATGCCCACCAGCGGCACCAGGCCGCTCAGCCGTGCAAAGCGGTGGAAGGTGTCGAGCTGCAGGCTGCCCACCGCCACCGCATCGGTGTCGCTGCCGCGGCCGCCGCCGCCCTCGGCAAACAGCACCAGGGGCAGGCGCCACTGCTCGGCCAGTTTGAAGATGCGGTCCTTCTTCTCGTGGCCCTTGCGGCCCTGGGTGCCGGCCAGCACGGTGTAGTCGTAGGCCACCACCGCCACCCGGGCCCGGTCGTCGGCAAACAGGTGGCCGTTGATGCGGGCCAGGCCCATCACCACGCTGTCGGCGGGCGTGGTGTTGATCAGCTCGTCCAAGGCCACGGTGCGGCGGCGCGCGGCCACCACCAGCGCGCCGTATTCGTGGAAGCTGTCGGCGTCCACCAGACCGGCGATGTTCTCGCGGGCGGTGCGCTGGCCGGTGGCGCGGCGCCGCGCCCCCGCAGCCGGGCGCTGCGCATCCAGGGCCTTGGCCTGGCGCGCCAGCACCTCGGCCAGATCGGGGCGGATCAGGTCGAGGTCTTCGACCACGCCTTGCTGGATCGCCGTGCCGGCCGCGTCGCTGGGCTCGATGTAGGCCAGTGGATGCTGCTCGTACACCGTGTCGCCCACCGCCACCGTCCAAAGCCGCAGATGGCCGCCGACGGGGGCCACCACGGCGTGCTGCATCTTCATTGCCTCCAGCAGCAAGAGCTGCTGGCCGGCCTGCACCAGGTCGCCCTCGACCACGTCCAGGCTGACGATGGTGCCCAGCATTGGCGCAATCACCGGCAGCGTGCCGTCGGGGCCGTGGCTGGGCTGCGGGTTGTGCTCTGTGGCGGCTGCGGCGTTGGCGGCCGGCGGGGCCTCTCGCCTGCCATGCGACAGCACCGCCAGCGGGTCATTGGCGTCCACCCGGGCGCCGGCCAGGCGGGGCATGTTGGCCGGTCCGGCCGCCACGGCCGCAAAGTGCAGCGCGGGCTGGCCAGTGGCGGCATCGGCCAGCAGCGCGGCCAGGTGCTCATCGACAAAGCCGGTGTGCAGGGTGCTGGCGGCAAAGGCCGGGTGGCGCAGCAGTGCCTGCAAGAAGCCGATATTGGTGGCCACGCCGCCGATGCGGAACTCGGCCAGCGCCCGCACCGTCTTGCGCGCCAGCGCGGCCAGGTCGTCGGCCGCGCTGTGCACGATCACCTTGGCCAGCAGCGAATCAAAGTGCGGGCTGCTGCGGTAGCCGGCATAGCCAAACGCATCCACCCGGATGCCAGGGCCGCTGGGCGGCTCGAACGCGGCCAGCACCCCGCCGCTGGGTCGGGCCGTGCCGTCGGGCGCCATGGTCTCCAGGTTGACACGGGCCTGCAACGCCAGGCCGCGTGGCGCCGGGATATCGGCCTGCAGCAGGCCCAGGTCGCCCAAGCTGGCGCCGGCGGCAATGCGTAGCTGGAGGGCGACCAGGTCGAGCCCGGTGACGGCCTCGGTGACGGTGTGCTCCACCTGCAGGCGGGCGTTGGCCTCGATGAAGGCGAAGCCTTGCGCATCAACGCCCTGCCCGGCTACCGGCGCAGCACGGGCGACCAGGAACTCAAAAGTGCCCAGGTTGCGGTAGTTCACCGCCCGCGCCATCGCCAGCGCGGCGTCCAGCAGGCGCTGGCGCAGCGCCGGGGCCAGGCCGGGGGCGGGTGCCAACTCGATCAGCTTCTGGCGTTGCCGCTGCAGGCTGCATTCACGCTCCCACAGATGCACCACGCCGCCCTGGCCGTCGCCGACGATCTGCACCTCGATGTGACGGGCCTGCGGCAACAGTTGCTCGACATAGACCTCGGCCATGCCAAAGGCCTTGAGCGCCTCGGACCGGCACAGCGCCCAGGCCGGGGCGATCTGGTCGGCCTGCGTCACGGCCCGCATGCCGCGCCCGCCGCCACCGGCAATCGCCTTGATCATCATGCCCGCGCCCGGCCCCAAGCCGGCGAAGAAAGCCTGGGCCTCGGCCAGGCTGGTGGCTTGGCGCGTGCCGGCCAGCACCGGCACGCCGCATTGCTGCGCAAGCGCACGGGCCTGCGCCTTGTCGCCAAAGGCCGCCAGCGCGGCCGGGTCGGGCCCGACAAAGACCAGACCGGCAGCGGCGCAGCGCTCGGCAAAGGCCGCGTTTTCGCTCAAGAAACCGTAGCCGGGGTGCAGCGCATCGCAGCCGGCTTGGCTGGCCGCAGCCATGATCTGGGCCATGTCCAGGTAGGGCGCTGGCCCGACGCCGCGCAAGGGCAGCGCCAGGTCGCACTGCTTGACATGCAGCGACAACGCGTCGTCCTCGGAGAACACCGCCACCGTGCGCAGGCCCAGCTCAGCGGCGCTGCGGGCGATGCGGATCGCGATCTCGCCGCGGTTGGCGATCAGCAGGGATTTCATGGGCGGCGTGGCTTCAGGTACCGCTCACCAGCCCGGCGGCGGCTTGAAGTCAAAGCCCAGCGCCTCCAGCCGCTGCGCCAACTGGATGGTGCGCAGATCGCCATAGGCCGGGCCGATGATCTGCACGCCTATCGGCAGGCCATCGGGCCCGCAGCCACCCGGGATCACGGTGGCCGGCAAATAGGCGACGCCGGCCAGGCCGGCCCAGAAGATCTGGCTGAAATAGGGCTGTGAGCTGCCATCCACATCGATGCTGCGCTGGCCGAAGGGCGCGTGGTCGTGGGCAAAGGCGGTGGTTGACATCACCGGCGTGATCACAAAATCAAACTGCTCAAAGAAACGGTGCCAGGCCCAGCGGATCTGGGTGCGGGCCTCGTTCAGGCGGCCCCAGTCGCGGGCGCGCAGGGTCTGCGCCCGCAGCACCAGGGCGGCAGGGCCCTGGTCGGCCGGCGCCAGCGCATCGGCCTTGGCCACCAGGTCGGCAAATTCGGCATCGGGCACCCGCGCCGACATCGCCGAGTGCAGCAGGCCCATGAAGATGCTGTGGCTGTGCTCGGCGCTGAAAGCCGGCCGCGCTGCATCGTCCACCCGGGCGCCCTGCCCGGCCAGCGCGGCGGCCACCGCATCCACCCGGCTGCGCACCGCTGCCGACACCGGGCAGAGCGCATCGTCACGCCAGACGGCGATGCGCAGCGCGGCGGTGGGCTGGCCCAGCACCGGCAGGTCGAGCTTGAAGCCGCGTGCGGCGATCACATCGGGCGGCGCCATCAGGCGCAGCGCGGTCTCCAGATCAGAGGCCGACCGCGCCAGCGGCCCGATCACCGAGATGTCGGTGGGCGTGAGCACACCACCCAGGCCATGGCCGCGCATCGGCATCAAATCCCAGGTGCCCTTGTGGCCGAACACGCCGCAGTAGTGCGCCGGGTTGCGGATCGAGCCGCCGATGTCGCTGCCGATCTCCAGCCCGGTCAGGCCCGCCGCCAGCGCCGCCGCCGATCCGCCCGACGAGCCACCCGGCGTGCGGCCCTGCCGCCAGGGGTTGTCGGTGCTGCCGTAGACCGCGTTGTAGCTTTGAAAATCGGCCAGCCGGATCGGCACATTGGTCTTGCCAAACACATTCGCGCCGGCCGCAGCCAGGCGCTGCACTGCCAGCGCGTCCACGCTGGCGATGTTGTCCTGCAGTTCGGGGATGCCCCAGGTGCTGGGGTGGCCGGCCAGGTCGTAGCTCTCCTTGACCGTCATCGGCACACCGTGCAGCGGGCCCAGCGGCTGGCCGCTGGCACGCAGCGCATCGGCGGCGTCGGCGCGCAGCCGGGCCGCGGCACGGTCTTGCAGGATCACCGCATTGATGGTCGGGTTGAGCCGGTCCACCCGGTCCAGAAAGTGCTCCAGCGCCTGGCGGGCGCTGCAGGTGCCGTCCGCGATCTGGCGGGCGATCTGGGTGGCTGATTGAAAGTGCAGGGGCAGCATGGTGCGGGTCTCCGACAGAGTGGGTTCAGGCCTTGGAATCGAGGATCGCGGCGTTGACCAGGCTGCGCAGCTCACGCCGCACCGGGTAGAGCGAGGACGGCATGAACTGGGTCAGGAAGACCACGCTGACATCCTCCACCGGGTCGATCCAGAAGGCGGTGGACGCCGCCCCGCCCCACCAATACTCGCCCACCGAGCCGGCCAGGCCGGTCTTGGCCACGTCGGTGGTCATCGCGAATCCCAGGCCGAAGCCCACGCCCTGGTAGCTGACCTCGGAGAACATCGACACCGACAGGTCGGCCAGGTCGCGCCCGCCGGGCAGGTGGTTGGCCCGCATCAGCGCCACGGTCTTGGGGCCGAGCAGGCGCACATCGCCCAGCGCACCACCGCATCGCATGGCCTCGCAAAAGCGCAGGTAGTCGGCGGC
>JANLZT010000435.1:0-2704 GCA_031366465.1 Betaproteobacteria bacterium
CACATAGATGCCGCTGACCTTGAGCATGTCGTCGCTGCGGCCGCTGTAGGTGTAGCTGCCGTCGGCATTGCGCAGGTATTTGTCGCCGCTCTTGGTCCAGCCGCCCTGGAAGGTCTCGCGCGTCTTGGCCCGGTTGCCCCAATACATCATCGCCGCCGACGGGCCGTGGATGTACAAGTCCCCCGGCTCGCCGTCGGCCACCGGGCCACCGGCATCGCCGCGCAGCTCGATCTCGTAGCCCGGCACCGGCCAGCCGGTGCTGCCGTAGCGCACCCGCTCAGGCCGGTTGGACAAGAAGATGTGCAGCATCTCGGTGCTGCCGATGCCATCGACGATATCCACGCCGAAATGGGCCTTGAAGCGCTCGCCCAGATCGGCCGGCAGGGCCTCACCGGCCGACGACACCAGGCGCAGCGCCACGTCCTTGCGGCCCGGCAGCGCAGGATGGGCCAGCATGCCGGCAAAGCCGGTGGGCGCGCCGAAAAACACCGTGGGCTTGACACCGCCCACGCCGCCCAGCCAGCGTTTGAAGGTGGCCTCAGGCGTCGGCCGCTCGCCCATCAGCAGGGTGGTGGCGCCCACGCTCATCGGGAAGCTCAGGCCATTGCCCAGGCCGTAGGCGAAGAACAGCTTGGCGGCCGAGAAGCAGACATCGTCCTCCTGCAGTTGCAGCACCGCCTTGCCATACAGCTCGACCGTCCAGTAGGCGTTGGCATGCGAATGCACCGTGCCCTTGGGCCGGCCGGTGGAGCCCGACGAATACAGCCAGAAGGCCGGGTCGTCGGCGCCGGTGGCGGCGTGCCGGGGCGCAGCCGAGTGGGCCTGCACGAAGGCTTCGAACTCGACCTCGGCCGGGTGCAAGGGCGCCACCGGGCGAGAAACAATCACCTTGCTGACTTCGTGGTCAGACCGCGTCATCGCCGCGATCAGTGAGGGCAGCAGCGCCCCCGACACCAGCACCGCCTGGGCCCGGCTGTTTTCCAGCATGTAGGCGTAATCGTCGGCGGTGAGCAGGGTGTTGACCGCCACCGGCACCAGGCCGGCGTAGATCGCGCCCAGAAAGGCCACCGGCCAATCGTTGCAGTCGTGCATCAGCAGCAGCACCCGCTCCTCGCGGCGCAGGCCCAGCGCGCGCAGGCCGGCGGCCAGGCGGCGCACGCTGTCGTCCAGGCCGGCGTAGCTGAGCGTCCCCCGCTCATCGACAAAGGCCGCCTTCTGCGGACGCACGGCGTTGCCTGCCAGCAAATGCTGGGCGATGTTGAACTTGGCCTCGGGGGCGGGGACGCCGGCGATGTCGGTCATGGGCAGGCCTCTGATCTGTGTGAAGTGCTGCGCTGGGCCCGGCCAGGCTTGCTGCCAGACCGGTGTTGCAGTATTGTGCGCATCGTGACTCTAGGGCGCCGATTTCTTCATGTCAAGCACTATATTGCGTGTTCCCGTGTTAATCCCTAGCCCGGCACCGGCAGCGCCTGCGTCGGCAAGCGGCGACTTGGCAGCGCTGGCCGATGCGCCTTTGGCGGCCGCGCCGGCCGATGGCGCCAAACACCCGTTTCTGATGGGCCTGGGCGAGCGGGTGCGGGCCTTGCGGGCGCGGCGCGGCATCACCCGCAAGGCCTTGTCGAAGGCGGCCGGGGTGTCCGAGCGCCACCTGGCCAACCTGGAATACGGCGTCGGCAATGCGTCGGTGCTGGTGCTGCTGGACGTCGCCCGCGCGCTGCAATGCTCACTGGCCGAGCTGCTGGGCGACATGAGCACCCGCACGCCCGAGTGGCTGATGATCCGCGAGCTGCTGGAGCAGCAAGACGACGCCACGCTGCGCCGGGTGCGGGAAGCCATCGGTGAGCTGCTGGGCACCGGCGGCGGCCAGGGCCGGGCCGGCACCGTGCGCAGCAGCCGCATCGCGCTGATCGGCCTGCGCGGCGCGGGCAAGTCCACGCTGGGCCGGATGCTGGCCGAGGATCTGGGCTTCCCGTTTGTCGAACTCAGCCGCGAGATCGAGCAGTTTGCCGGCTGTTCGATCAGCGAGATCCAGGCCCTGTACGGCCAGAACGCCTACCGCCGCTACGAGCGCCGGGCGATGGAAGAAGCGATCCAGATCTACCCCGAGGCGGTGATCGCCACCCCCGGCGGCCTGGTGTCGGACGCCGCCACCTTCAACCTGCTGCTGGCCCACTGCACCACCGTCTGGCTGCAGGCCAGCCCCGAGGACCACATGCAGCGGGTGCGGGCCCAGGGCGACCTGCGGCCGATGGCCGGCCATGCCGGCAAGCACGAAGCGATGGATGACTTGAAGGGCATCCTGGCCGGCCGCGCCGCCTTTTATTCCAAGGCCGATTACCGGCTCGACACCAGCGCCCAGACCTTGGCGCCCAGCTTCCAGGCGCTGCGCACGATGGTGCGCGAGGCACTCGGCATCCAAGGGTAAATACCGGTCAAATACATGCATCAAAGTGCTTTGCATGTCGACGATATATGCACTATGATGCTCTTCATCGGGCGTTGAGCAGACGCACTTTTTTGCAACATCCCAGGAGCATTCATGAGCCACCCCTCCCGCGTTGACTACCAGACCGACCCATCCACCTATCGCCACTGGAAGCTGCGCTTCGAAGGCGCTGTGGCCACGCTGGCCGCCGACTTCGACGAGAACGCCGGCCTTCGCCCGGGCTACAAGCTCAAGCTCAACAGCTACGACCTGGGCGTG
>JANLZT010000442.1:0-3221 GCA_031366465.1 Betaproteobacteria bacterium
CTGCTGCGCCATGTCTACCTGCCCAGCGCCACCAGCTGGGTTTTCAGCAGCCTGCACACCAGCGTGGGCCTGGCCTTTGTCGGCGCGGTGGTGGGCGAGTACCTGGGCTCGGCCAGCGGCGTGGGCTACCTGATCCACCAGGCCGAGGGCGTGTTCGACATGAACACCGTGATGGCCGGCATCCTGGTGCTGACCGGCTTTGCGCTGGCGCTGGACGGCGCGGTCGGCCGCATCGAGCGCCGGCTGATGGTGTGGCAGCCGCGTGGGGGCGAGACCGAGAGGCTGTGAGGCCGGCGCCACGCTGCCGCCCCAAGCCAGGCGCTGCACGTCACCTGATCCAGAACCGCAGATGGCTCCCGGATAATGTTCTGTGGCTTACAGGGTGGCCGTACGACTCCTTCCGGCTTTGCATTTCTAGCTGTATATAACTACAGTCTTCCCATTGCGCTGCAGCTTGGCGCCTGGCTCCCGCCCTGAGAGGCACCAATGCCCTACGAACTCACCGACGAACAAAGGAGCCGCTACCGCGAGACCTCTATCCGGTCCCAGCTTAGAAAGCGGGCCTTGCTGCGTGACCACAACGCAGACTCACCAGACTTCGGCACCAGCCTTGGCGACAGGCTGGATCCGAATGACCTGATGCCGCTGCTTGAGCGCAAGGGCCTGACCAGCCTCTCACTGTTTGCGGGCGGCGGTGGTCTGGACCTCGGATTTGAACGCGCCGGCTTTGAGCACCGTGCCGCGTTTGAGATTCTCGACATCTGTGGCACCACACTTCTCAGCAATCGACCCGGATGGGATGTCCGCGCAGGGGATGCGGCCGGCGACGTGCGCAGCGCCGTCTTTACGCCTTTTCGCGGCGTGGATGTGGTCCATGGCGGACCGCCATGCCAGCCCTTTTCAACGGCAGGCAAACAAGCCGGCGCCAATGACCCGCGCAATATGTGGCCAGACTTTGTCCGCTGTGTCCTGCAGACCCGGCCTCGGGCCTTTGTCGCCGAGAACGTGCCGGGCCTGCTTGACCGAAAGTTCGAAAGCTTTGTCGCGGAGAACATCGTCGCCCCGCTTGACGGCAGCTACACAGTCTTCAGGTTCAAGCTTGCGGCACATGACTTCGGGGTGCCGCAGGCAAGGCGGCGCGTGTTCTTCGTAGGTTTCCGCGCAGCGCGGGACGCCGCCCGTTGGGTGCAACCGATGCCAACACATGGCGACGTCGACGGCCTCTTTGGCCGCCTGCTGCCGCGCAACACGGCACGCCAGAGCCTGGGGCTGCCCGAATCAGGCCGTGACGAAGTGGCGCCGACCCTGCGGTCAGGGTTCACGGGGCCCCGCAACACGACCGGCGTCTTGAACAGCAAGGCCGCCTTGAAGGTCTGGAATGACTTGAGGCTGTGGCCCAACGGCGTTCAGCACAGCCGCGCTATTGCCAATGCATACCCCCCTGAAAACGGGCACTTCCGCATGTCGGTTGCAGACTGCGCGTTGCTTCAGGGCTTCCCGGCGGACTGGCAGTTCAGCGGCGCGGTCTACCAGGCGCTGGGTCAGATCGGCAACAGCGTTTGCCCGCCTGTGGCTTATGCCGTGGCCCGGCAAGTCGCCTTGGCACTGCAGGGAAACTGATGCCAGTTCAGGACGACGAACGCGAGCGCGAGCTCGTCAGGATGTTCAATCTCGATTGGGACCCAGCCCATCAGCGCGCTGGCGTCGATGCGATTCTTGATATCGATGTGGATGGTCGGGCCTACAGGCTGGAGGTTGAGGTCAAGTCGTCCACGGGCTCTACGGTCTCAACCGCCCGGGATGTGGGGATGGAGCACATCGAGAAGTGGCGGCGCAAACTGTTTGTCATCGGCTTCTACAGCAAAGAGGCGCGGCGACCCGAGCTAAAGCGCTGCCTGTGCCTCACACCGCTGGACATGGAGCCGTGGATAGCATCCATAGAAGCCAAGATCCTGATCGACTTCAAGCTGGCCCTGCGCGCCTCCCGACGCCTGCTGTTGACCGACCTGTTTGAAGTCTGTGGCGAGCAAGAAACCTACACGCTCAAAGATGCAAAGCGCTTGCACAAGCAGCAGTGGAAGGCAAACGAATATGCCAGTGCGCTGGACTTGAACATCGGCGGTGAGCCGCGTATCTCACAGGCCAGGATGCTGGAGATTCTGCAGCTTCGCGCCCAGTACATCGCCGAGCGCGGTGCGACCCTGAACAACCCTCACATCACCAAAACCCACCTGGACAACTTCATGACGACTGACCGCGCCATGGGCGGGCCGCGTTGGTCAGACAGCATCCGGCAGATCACCACCGCATTCGTGCGCAGCCATCCCAATCACCCGGCGTTGATGCCCGGCAGCGATGCCATCGGCCCTGGGTCTGGCAAGGCCTGACCGAAACAGGCATGGCATCACCGCACGCGCCCACCAGGCCGATCACCGGGTTCAATCGTTCGTGCGGCCAGTATTGCGCCGCCTCTGCAGCCTGGCGCACGCCTTGTCAGGGACGCCCCTGTCCGGGGCGACCCCGATAGCTGCGCAGCGGCCCGCCGATAGCATCAGGCACCCCCAGCTTGCGCCGCCGGCACACTGCCCGGCCAGGGCAAACCCGAGTGCCCCTACCCAAACGTTGATCCGCAGGAGCCCCACCATGATCGACCGCGAACAAGAACTGCGCCACCTGATCGACGATGTTCGCCAGGGCCAGCTGCCCCGGCGCAGCTTCGTCCAGCACCTGGTGGGCCTGGGCCTGACGGCGCCGATGGCATCGATGCTGCTGTTGCACGCAGGCCTGGCCCAGGCGCAGACCGCCATCCCCTACAAGCCCACCAAGCGCGGTGGCGGCGGCACCCTCAAGGTGCTGTACTGGCAGGCCGCCGTGCACCTGAACCCGCACTACGCCGGCGGCACCAAGGACCAGGACGCCAGCCGCATCTTCTATGAGCCGCTGGCCGGCTATGACGACAACGGCAACCTGATCGCGCAGCTGGCCGCCGAGATCCCCAGCCGCGCCAATGGCGGGCTGTCGGCCGACGGCAAGAGCGTGACCTGGAAGCTGAAGCGCGGCGTCACCTGGCACGACGGCAAACCCTTCACCGCCGACGACGTGGTCTTCACCGCCGCCTATGCCGGCGACCCGGCGGCGGCCATGGTCACCGTCGGCACCTACAAGGACATCAAGGTCACCAAGATCGATTCGCACACGGTGCGCGTGGATTACCCCAAGCC
>JANLZT010000453.1:0-2432 GCA_031366465.1 Betaproteobacteria bacterium
CCGCCCGGTGAGGGCTGGACCCACGACCCCTATGGCGGCGAGGTGGTGGACGGCAAGCTCTATGGCCGCGCGTCGGCGGTGAGCAAATGCGATTTCGCCACCTTCACCTTTGCCACCCGGGCGCTGGAGGCGCTGGCCCCAACGCTGCGCGGCGAGATGAAGGGCGCGGTCGAGCTGTACTTCACCTACGACGAAGAGTTCGGTGGTGAGCTCGGCCCCGGCTGGCTGCTGCAGCACGGCATCATCGCGCCCGATTTGCTGATCGCGGCGGGCTTTGGCTACCAGGTGGTCACCGGCCACAACGGCTGCCTGCAGATGGAGGTCACGGTGCACGGCAAGATGTGCCATGCGGCGGTGCCGCACACCGCCGTGGACGCGCTGCAGGCGGCCAACCGCATCCTCACCGCGCTCTACCACCAGAACACCCTTTACCAGCAGGTCAGCAGTGCGGTGGCCGGTATCACCCACCCTTACCTGAACGTCGGCCTGATCCAGGGCGGCACCCACACCAATGTGGTGCCCGGCAGGGTGGTGCTAAAGCTGGATCGCCGCATGATCCCCGAGGAGAACCCGGCCGAGGTGGAGGCCGCGCTGCACCAGGTGATCCATGCCGCCGCCGCCGGCCAGCCCGGCATCACGGTGGACATCAAGCGCTTGCTGCTGGCCAATGCGCTGAAACCCTTGCCCGGCAACCAGCCCTTGGTCGATGCCCTGTGCCGGCATGCCAGCGCGGTGTTTGGCGAGCCCATCGCTGCATCGGGCACGCCGCTCTACACCGACGCCAGGTTGTTCTGCGAGCGCGGCATCCCGGCGGTGATCTACGGCGCCGGCCCGCGCACGGTGCTGGAGAGCAATGCCAAGCGGGCCGATGAGCACATCGAGCTGCAAGACCTGCGGCGCGCCACCCAGGTGGTGGCCAGGGCGCTGGCCGATCTGCTGGGGTGACAGGCGGGCAGCGCTCGGCGCGGTGTTGCGCGCAGGCGCTTACTCGGGCAAGACCCCGATTTCCCTGGCAATCGCCGCCCAGCGCGCGCTCTCGCTGCGCAGGAAGGCGCCCACCGCGTCCACCCCCATGCTGGCATCGACGAGGGGCCCGATCAGGGCGATGCGGTCAGTCACATCCTTGTCGGCCAGCAGGGCGTTGACGTCGCGGTTGACGCGCTCGACCACCGCAGCCGGCGTGCCGGTGGGGGCGACGAGGGCAAACCAGCCCACCATGTCGAAGCCGGGCAACTTCTCGGCCAGCGCGGGCACGTTGTCCCAGCCGGCCACCCGGCGCGCGGCGCTGGTGGCCAGCAGCCGCAGCTTGCCCTGGCGGGCCAGACCAGCGGCGGACGCCAGGTCAGCCACCATCGCGTCCACATGGCCGCCCAGCAGGTCTTGGGTGCCCACGCCCACGCTGGCATAGGGCACCAGGTTGGCGCCGGCCTGGCTGCGGCTGTTCAACAGCCGGGCGATCATGCCGCTGAAGGTGCGCGGGCCCTCGTTGCCCAGGGACAGCGTGCCCGGTGCGGCCTTGGATTTGGCGACCAGATCGTCCAGGCTCTGCAGCGGCGATTCGGCCTTGACCAGCAGCGCAAACGGGCTGCGGGCGATGAAGGCCACCGGGACAAAATCCTTGGCCGGGTCGTAGGGCAGGGTCTTGAACAGCAGCGGGTTGGTGACCAGCGCCGCCGTGGTGGCAAAGTAAAAGCTGTGGCCGTCGGCCGGTGAGCGCGCCGCCGCCAAGGCGCCGATGGTGTTCTGGCCGCCGGGCTTGTTCTCGATCACCACCGCCTGGCCCCAGCTCCTGGCCAGCCGGTCGGCCAGGATGCGGGCCACATTGTCCGGGCCCGAGCCGGGGGGTTGCGACAGCACCCAGCGCACCGGCTTGTCGGGCCAGGCCTGGGCGTGAACTGCCAAGGGTACGGCGGCCAGGGGCAGGGCGGCCAGCCAGGGGGTGGCCAAGGCCAGCGTGACATGGCGTCTTTGCATCAGGGTTCTCCGGTGTGATCAGGCGCCCAGCGCGGCGCGCTGTTCGGTCAGCAGGGTGTCTAGCTCGGCGGCGCTGGCTGCCGTGCCATAGACATGGTGGTCGGGCCGCAGCAGCGCGGCATGGCAGCCCTGGCGGGCCATCCAGGCGGCCACCACGCCTTCGGCCTCGGGGCTCTGGCCCAGGTCCAGCGTCGCCAGCCCGCCGCTGGCCGGCAAGGCCAGGCTGCCATCGCCCACCAGGCGCCAGCCGGGCCCCAGGTGGTGGTCCATCAGCCGGCCGTCGGCCAGCCGGGGCTGGGGGAACAAGTTGCCCCGGCCGGGTGTGTCCTGCGCGGCCAGCAGGCCTGCCTCCAGGCGCGGCAGCACGTCCTGGCGCGGGGTGTCTTTGACGACGCCCTGGCAATCGGCCAGCAGCCGGGCATCGCGCTCGGCGGCCTTGGCCGGATCGCGCTCGCAGA
>JANLZT010000470.1:0-3096 GCA_031366465.1 Betaproteobacteria bacterium
ACGCTCGACAGCACGCAAAAGGTGGCGCTGCTGGAGAAGATCGAGAAGCTGGCCCGGGCCCGCGACCCGCGGGTGGTGCAGGTGATGGCCGGCGTGGCCGCCGAGTACGACGTGGTGATGGTGGCCCGCGCCGACGGCACCCGCGCCGCCGATGTGCGGCCGCTGGTGCGGCTGTCGATCACCGTGATCGCTGAATCCAATGGCCGCCGCGAGGTGGGCTCGGGCGGCGGTGGCGGGCGCTTCGGCCTGGGCTACTTCCAGGACGAGCAGTTGGCGCTCTACGTTGACCAGGCGGTGAACGCGGCGCTGACCAACCTCGAATCGCGCCCCGCGCCGGCCGGCCAGATGACCGTGGTGCTGGGCCCGGGCTGGCCCGGCGTGCTGCTGCACGAGGCCATCGGCCACGGCCTGGAGGGCGACTTCAACCGCAAGGGCTCGTCGGCCTTTGCCGGGCGCATCGGCCAGCGGGTGGCCGCCAAGGGCGTGACGGTGCTCGATGACGGCACCCTGCCCGACCGGCGCGGCTCGCTCAACGTCGATGACGAGGGCTGTGCCAGCCAGCGCAATGTGCTGATCGAGGACGGCATCCTCAAGGGCTATATCCAGGATTCGATGAACGCCCGGCTGATGGGCGTCAAACCCACCGGCAACGGCCGTCGCGAGAGCTATGCCCATGTGCCGATGCCGCGCATGACCAACACCTACATGCTCAACGGCGACAAGACCAGGGAAGAGATCGTCGCCAGCATCCAGCGCGGCCTGTATGCCACCAACTTTGGCGGCGGGCAGGTCGACATCACCAGCGGCAAGTTCGTGTTCTCGGCCAGCGAGGCCTTCTGGGTCGAGAACGGCAAGGTTCTCTACCCCGTGAAGGGCGCGACCATCATCGGCAACGGGCCGGATGCGCTGACCCGCGTCAAGATGATCGGCAATGACCTGGCGCTCGACACCGGCGTGGGTGTCTGCGGCAAAGAGGGCCAGAGCGTGCCGGTGGGTGTGGGCCAGCCCACGCTGCGCATCGACGGGCTGACGGTGGGCGGCACCGCCTGACCTGCGGCACCCGCCTGTCGTCTGAAATGAGCGACACCGTCACCCTGGCCGACATCCAGGCCGCCGCTGCCCGCCTGGCCGGCCATCTGCTGGATTCGCCCTTTGTCGAGTCCAAGACCCTGTCGCAGATCACCGGCGCCCAGGTTTTCTTGAAGTTCGAGAACCTGCAGTTCACCGCGTCCTTCAAGGAGCGCGGCGCGCTCAACAAGCTGGCCGCGCTGATCGAATCAGGCGTGCCGATCAAGGGCGTGATCGCCGCGTCGGCCGGCAACCATGCCCAAGGCGTGGCCCACCATGCGCAGCGCTTGGGGCTGCCGGCAACCATCGTGATGCCGCTGCTCACGCCTATCGTCAAGCTGGAGCGCACGCGGGGCTTTGGCGCCACGGTGGTGCTGCACGGCAATGGCTTTGATGAAGCACGCGACCATGCGCTGGCGCTGGCGGCGGCCCAGGGCCTGACCTTCATCCACCCCTTCGACGACGCCCTGGTGATTGCCGGCCAGGGCACGCTGGCGCTGGAGATGCTGCGGGTGCAGCCCGACCTGGATCTGCTGGTGATTGCGGTGGGCGGCGGCGGCCTGATCAGCGGCATCGCCACCGCCGCGCAGGCGCTCAAGCCCGGGCTGCCGGTGATCGGCGTGCAGACCCTGGCCTTCCCGGCGATGGTCAACCTGTTCAAGGGCTGGGCATTGCCCCAGGGCAGCAGCACGATTGCCGAGGGCATCGCGGTGCGCCAGCCCGGCTTGATCACCCGCCGCATCGTGGCCGAGCGGGTGCAGGACATGGTGCTGGTCGATGAGGGCGACATCGAGCAGGCCATCGTGATGCTGCTGGAGATCGAGAAAACCCTGGTCGAAGGCGCGGGTGCGGCCGGCCTGGCCGCGCTGCTGAAAGAGCCGGCCCGCTACGCCGGCAAGAAGGTCGGCCTGGTGCTGTGCGGCGGCAACATCGACCCGCTGCTGCTGTCATCGATCATCGAGCGCGGCATGGTGCGCGCCGGCCGGCTGGCGCGCATCCGGGTGGGTGCGCGCGACGCGCCCGGCGTGCTGGCCCAGATCACGGCCATCGTTGCCGAGGCCGGCGCCAACATCGACGAGGTGCACCACCAGCGCGCGTTTTCGTCGCTGTCGGTGCAGACCGTGGAGGTGGAGCTGGTGCTGCAGACGCGCAACCCGGCCCATGTGCAAGAGTTGGTGCAGCACCTGCGCGCGGCGGGCTTTGAGGCCAGTACCGGCTGAGCCGCCGCGCCCCCAAGTGCTCGCGCCAAGCGCCGGCACCTGCGTGCTACATTGCCCGCCATGCCTGTGACCCGCTTCTTTTTTGCGACCTTCTGGTTCTCGCCCCTCACCGGCGGCTGGACAGGCCATTGCGCGTAAGCAAGCAGCGATTCCCCTCACCAGACCAACCGCCGGCAACCCCGGCGGTTTTTTTCTTGCAGGAGCAAACCATGGCCCCCCTTTCACCCCACCCCGGCGCCGGCAGCCACGAGCCGGGCTACCGCTACACGTTGAGCGAGAAGACCAGCGAGACCGACGACCAGCGCATCCAGGAGGTGACGCCGCTGCCGCCGCCCGAGCACCTGATCCGCTTCTTCCCGATTGCCGGCACGCCGACCGAGACGCTGATTGGCGACACCCGCCGCCATGTGCGCCGCATCATGGACGGCCAGGACGACCGCCTGCTGGTGGTGATCGGCCCGTGTTCGATCCACGACCCCGCAGCCGCGCTGGACTACGCGCGCCAACTCAAGGCCCAACGCGAGAAGTACGCTGCCACGCTGGAGATCGTGATGCGGGTCTACTTCGAGAAACCCCGCACCACGGTGGGCTGGAAAGGCCTGATCAACGACCCCTACCTGGACGAGAGCTACCGCATCCACGAGGGCCTGCGCATCGCCCGCCAGTTGCTGGTCGACATCAACCGCCTGGGTGTGCCGGCCGGCAGTGAGTTTCTCGACACCATCAGCCCGCAGTACATCGGCGACCTGATCAGCTGGGGCGCGATCGGCGCGCGCACGACTGAGAGCCAGGTGCACCGCGAGCTGGC
>JANLZT010000471.1:0-13884 GCA_031366465.1 Betaproteobacteria bacterium
TAGAGAAAGTTGCCGGCAAAGGCGCGCAGCTCGGTGCCGTTGAAATCCGCCTTGTCGTAAAACGTCATCGCATCCCAGCGGGCGCGGCGGTTCAGGCCCCAGCCCAGATGCGACACGGCGTAGGCAGCACGGTCTTGGCCGTCGCTGGCCCAGGCCGCAAAGTAGCCGCGCATCAGCTCGGCATCCAGGCTGTGGCCCTCGATGGCGATGACATGGTCGTCGGCAATCCGCAGCGTCACCGCGTCAGTCAGGTAGCGCTTGAAGGTCAGGTTCACATCGCCCGGCGCCAGCACCAGGGTGCCGTTGACCGACCCCGCCGCCGGGAAGGCCAGCACCAGGCCGGCCGGCCAGTGGGCCAGGCTGCCAGGCTTGGCGGTGAAGCCCCAGACCCCGCCAATGCGGGCGCCGGCCAGGCTGACCCGCAGGTCGGTGCCGGCAGCCGATGTGACCTGCATCTCGCCCGCAGCCTTGAGCCGCCGCATCGCCGCGCGCACCGGGGCTTCGTCCTCGGCCCGGGGCGCCGTGCGCTCCAGGATCTCGGGGTGCTCGTTGCTGACCACCAGCACCCGGGCGCCGCCTTGCAGGATCTCGGGCAGCTCTGCCGCATGCTGCAGGCCCTCCACCGTGCAATCGGCGATGAAGGCGCAGCCCGCCAGCGCAGCGATGACCGGCTGCAGCCGGCCGATGGCATCGCTGGCGCCGGTGGACCGCACCGGCACCGGCGCGGTCTGGCGCGGCGTGGGCAGCACGATGTGAAACCAGCGCGCGCCCAGCCGGTCCAGCGCCAGCTCGCTCAATTGCAGCAACACGGCCCGCGACTGGGTCTCGGCCAGGATCGCGCAGGCATCGCCGGGCTGCACGCCGCAGAGCCGGAAGACCTCGCAGAAGCTGTCAATCCACTTGGCTTCCAGGCGCATCGGTCCGCTCATCACAACACCTCCCCCAACATCCGGTAATGGCCGCCCTGGAACACCAAGGGTGAGACCGCCAGGTCGGCCAAGCGCAGCACCCGGCCGATGATCAGCAGGTGGTCGCCGATGTCATGGCAGGCCTGGGCCTGGCACTCGAACACCGCCGCGCAGCCCGCCAGCACCGGCACCCGGCCCAGGCCCGGGGCCCAGGCGCCGCCCTCAAACCGGTCCTGGTCAGCCGGCGACGCAAAGCGCCGCGACAGATCGACCTGGGTCTCGGCCAGCACATTGACCGCAAAGTGGCGGGCCGCCTCGAAAGCCGCCCGGCTGGCGCTGGCCTTGCGCAGCGACCACAGCACCAGCGGTGGGTCGAGTGACAGCGACGCGAAGGAGTTGGCGGTCAGCCCGACGGCGGCGCCCTCGGCGTCCAGGCAGGTGATGATGGTCACGCCGGTGGCAAAGCGGCCCAGCGCGCTGCGAAATGCCAGGGGCGTCAAGCCGCCGTTGTCGTCGTCGGCGGGGGTGAAATCCGGTGCGGCCATCAACGCCGTCTCAGCGCAGCAATGCCCGGGCCAGGCTGAATCCCAGCGCCGTGCAGGCCAGCGCGCCCAGCAGATGCGCCACGCTGTGCAGCAGCGCCAGGGCCCAGGCACCGCGCTGCAGCAGGCCCAGCGATTCGGCCGAGAACGCCGAGAAGGTGGTGAAGCCGCCCAGCAGGCCGGTGACCAGCAGCGTCCGCAGCAATTCATCGGGTGAGCGGGTGAACCAGACCATCGCCACCCCGATCAAGCCGCCCCCCAGGCAATTGACGCCCAAGGTGCCCAGCGGGAAGCCGCCCCAGACCGGGTTGAGCCACCAGCCCGCTCCCCAGCGCGCCAGCGCGCCCAGCGCCGCACCAACCGCCACCGCACAGGCCTGCAGCGCGGTGCTGGCAGGCGTCATGCCGCGTTGGACCCCGTCAGGCCCCAACGCGCCAGCGCCTGGTCGTCGGCCACCCGGGCATCCACCCAGTGCGCGCCAGTGGGCGTGGTCTCTTTCTTCCAGAACGGCGCCTGGGTCTTGAGGTAGTCCATCAAGAACTCGCAGCCCTTGAAGGCTTCACCCCGGTGCGCCGAGCTGACTGCCACCAGCACGATCTGGTCCAGCGGCTGCAGCAGGCCGACGCGGTGCACCACCCTGGCCGCCCGCAGATCGAAGCGCTGCAGGGCCTGGTCGATCATGGCCTCGATGGCGCGCTCGGTCATGCCGGGGTAATGCTCCAGTTCCATCGCGCTGATGGCGCCGGCCTGGCCGTGTTGCGCAACATTCATGATGTCGCGCACTGTGCCCACAAAGCTGGTGACCGCACCCACGCCACCGTCACCGGCCCGCAGCGCCGCCACCTCGGCCGAGAGGTCGAAGTCCTGGGTCTGGATGCGTACGCGCGGGGCCGGGCTCATGCATTGAATTCTCGCACCGCCGGTGGACGCTCAAGCCTGTGGCAGCTCCTGGCGCCGTGGCGTGAACCAGGCCACATACAGCGCCGGCAGCACCACCAGCGTCAGCAGCGTGGCAGTGAACAGCCCGCCGATCACCACGATGGCCAGCGGGCGCTGGGTCTCGGCGCCGATATCGTGGGACAAGGCCATCGGCAGCAGCCCCAGCGCGGCCAGCAAGGCCGTCATCAGCACCGTGCGCAGGCGCTGCATCGAGCCCAGCCTCACGGCGTCCACCACCGAATGCCCGCTGTCACGCAACTGCTTGAACACCGACAGCATCACCACGCCATTGAGCACCGCCTGCCCCGACAGCGCGATAAAACCAATCGCCGCCGAGACCGACAACGGGATCGACAAGGCCCACAGCGCGACAAAGCCGCCGACCAGCGCCAGCGGCACATTGACCAGGATCAGCGTGGCCATCTTGAAGGAGTTGAAGGCATTGAACAGCAGCACAAAGATCAGCAGCAGCGAGATCGGCACCACCACCGCCAGCCGCCGCATCGCCCGCTCCTGGTTCTCGAACTCACCCGACCAGCCGAGCTGGTAGTTGGCCGGCATGGTCACGTTGCGGGCCACGGCGGCCTTCATGTCGGCCACCACCGACCCCATGTCGCGGTCCTTGATGAAGATGCCAATCGCCATGGTGCGGCGCCCGCCTTCCCGGGCGATGTTCATCGCGCCGCTGGTCTCGCGGATGTCAACAATGCTGCCCAGCTGCACGGTGCCGCCGTCGGGGGTCGAAATGGGGGTGCTGCCCAGCTTGGCCAGCGCCCGCCTGTCCTCGGGCAGGCGCACAGTGACGGCAAACTTGCGCTCGCCCTCCCACAACAAGGTGGCCGACTTGCCGGCCAGCGCGGCCTCGATCACGTCCTGCACGTCAGCCACATTCAGGCCCAGCCGCGCCGCGCGCTGCCGGTCGATGTCGATCACCAGCTGCGGCAGGTCACCCAGGCGATCAATCTCGCTGCGCAACACGCCCGGCACCTGCTTGATCTCGCGCTCGATGGCCTGGGCGATGCGCCGCATCTCCGCCAGGTCATCGCCACCGATCTTGATCACGATCTGGCCGTCGATCTGGGAGATCGACTCCAGCACGTTGTCGCGGATCGGTTGCGAGAACGACGGCTCCATGCCGGGAATAGCTGACACCGCCCGGTCCATGCGCTCGATCAGCGTGGCCTTGGTCTCACCCTTGCGCCACTGCTCGGCCGGCTTCAGGTCCACAAAGATCTCGGCCATGCTGATGGTCTTGGGGTCGGTGCCGTCCTCGGGCTGGCCGGCCTTGGAGACCACTGTGTTGACCTCGGGCACGCTGTGCAGCGCCACCCGCACCGTGCGCAGGATGCGCGTGGCCTCCTGCATCGACACGCTGGCCGGCAGGCGCAGGTTGACCCAGATCGTGCCCTCGTCAAGCTCGGGCAAAAACTCCGAGCCCAGCCGGGAGGCCACGACTATCGACAGACCGAAGGCCAGCACCGCGATGGCCGCCACCGCGCGCCGCTGCACCAGGGCCCAATCGAGCACCGGCGTGTACAGGCGCTTGGCGGCTGCCACGATGCGGTTGTCGCCATGCGGCAGGCGCTTGCGCAACATCCAGTAGGCCAGCAGCGGCACCAGCGTGAGCGAGAAGATCAATGAGCCGACCAGCGCGGTGGACACCGACAGCGCCATCGGCTGGAAGATCCGCCCCTCGTGCCGCTGCAGCGCAAAGATCGGGATGTGGGCGGCAATGATGATCAACATCGAGAACAGCGTCGGTCGGCCGACCTCGTCGGTGGCGTCTTTGATCACCGCCTTGCGCTCGTCCGGGCTCATGTTCTCGCCGCGCTCGGCCAGGCGGTGCATGATGTTTTCGATCACGATCACCGCGCCGTCAACGATGATGCCGAAATCCATCGCCCCCAGGCTCAGCAGGTTGGCCGGCACGCCCATCAGCTTCAAGCCCAAGAAGGTTGACAGCAGCGCCAGCGGGATCACCACCACCACCGCCAGGCTGGCACGCAGGTTGGACAAGAACAGGTACAGCACCAGCGACACCAGCAGCGCGCCTTCCACCAGGTTGCGGAACACCGTTGACAGGGTCTTGCCCATCAGCCAGGTGCGGTCGTAGAAGGGCACGATGGACACCCCCGCCGGCAGGCCGCGCTGGTTCAAGCCGGCGATCTTTTCTTTGACGCCCTTGAGCACCACGCTGGGGTTCTCGCCCTTGCGCATCACGACGATGCCGGTGACCACGTCGTCGTCGCCGTCCTGCCCCACCACCCCCAGCCGCGGCACCGCGCCGACCACCACTTGCGCGATGTCGCGGATCAGCACCGGCGTGCCATTGCGGGCAGTCACCACGATGTTGCCGATGTCGTCGGCCGAGCGCAGCAAGCCGATGCCGCGGATCGCGTACTGCTGGGCGCCCTGGGCCACATAGCTGCCGCCGGCATTGGCATTGCCGCGGCCCAGCGCATCGAGCAGGTTCTGAAAGCTCAGCTTGTTGGCGCGCAGCCGGTCCAGATCGGGCTGCACCTCGTACTGCTTGATGAAGCCGCCCATCGCCACCACGTCGGCCACCCCCGGCACCTGGCGCAGCGCGCGCTCGATGGTCCAGTCCTCGATGGTGCGCAGCTCGGTGGTTGACTTGCCGTCGCCCTTGACCCGGTAGCGCATGATTTCACCCACCGGGGTGGCATTGGGCGCGATGTCGGCCGACACACCGGGCGGCAAATCGACGCCGCGCAGCCGCTCATTGACCAACTGGCGCGCTTGCTGCACATCCGACCTGTCGTCATAGGTGACGACCGTGAAAGACAACCCGAACTGGGTGTGCGAGAAAACCCGGATCGAGTTCGGCAGGCCCGACAAGGCCACCTCGATCGGCAGGCTGACCTGCTTTTCCACCTCCTCGGCCGCACGGCCCGGGTAGAGCGCAATCACCGTGACCTGGGTGTCGGTGACATCCGGAAAGGCCTCGACCGAGAGGTTCTGGAAGGCCACCACCCCGGCGATGCCAAAGATCAGCACCGCCAGCAGGATCAGCACCGGCTGGTTGAGCGAGAACCCGACCAGGCGCTTCATGGCCTGGGTGCCGAGGCGGCGGCCGACGCAGCGGCCTGCGGCTGGCCCAGGTTGTCCTTGGCGATGCTGAACTGGCGCACCAGCAGCAGCACGTTGTCGGCAACCACCTCGTCACCCACTTCCAGGCCCTGCGACACCACCACATCGACCGAGCCCTGGTGGCCGATGCGCACCTCGCGCATCTCGAACACGCCGGGCTGACGCTGCAAGAAGACCCAATGCTTCTCGCCGCGCAACACCACCGCCGAGGCCGGCACCATCACCCCCGAGCCCAGGCTGCGCTCGAAATGCGCGGTGGCCAGCATCTCGGCCTTGAGCAGCCGTTGCGGGTTGTCCACCACCCCCCTGACCTTGATGGTGCGGCTGTTGGGGTCAATGAAATCAGCCGCAGCGCTGACCCGCGCGGTGAAGCGCTGCCCCGGGTAGGCCGGCACGCGCAGCTCAAAACTCGACCCCGGCAACAGGCTGCCGACCTCGGACTCGCGGGCGTCCACCTGCACCCACAGCAGCGCCGGGTCACTGATCACGAACAGCGCCGGCACGCCGGGGCCGGACTGGTCGGGCCTCAACTCCTGCCCGGGGTTCAGGTTGCGCTCGACCACCGTGCCACCCAGGCCGGCGGTCAGCGCCAGTTGCTGGTTGACGCTGGCGCCCGATGCCGCACCGCCGTAGAGCCGGATGCGGCCGGCCGCCCGCGCGGCCTCGGCCTCGGCGCGGCTGGCGTCGGCCTCGGCCTGCTCCAGATCCTTGCGGGCGACGATGCCGGCCTCAAACAGCTCGCGCTGGCGCTGCAGCGTGCTGCGCGTCAGCCGCAGGCCAGTCTGCGCATTGGCGCTGTCGGCCTGGGCCTGGCCAAAGTCGGGCGAGGCCATCTGCGCCAGCAGCGCGCCGGGTGCCACGCGCTGGCCGATATCGACCGCGATGCGCGTCACCCGCCCGGCAAATGCCGGGAACACGCGTTGGGTGCGCTCCTCGTTCCACACCAGCCGCGCCGGCAGATCGACGCTCACCGATTTTCCTGCCGCCGCCGGCACCACCCGCAGCAGGGCCAGTTGCGGATGGGCTTGCGGGAAATGCAGCGCCTCCCCTTGCAGGATCGGCGCCGCCGGCTCGGCCGGCACGCTGGGGCTGTTGTCGCTGCAGGCGGCCAGCGCGCCGAGCAGCAAGCTGCAAATGATGAGAGTGAGCTTCACGGCGGGGCGTCCGAAACAGGGTCTGGTGGGGGTCATGGGGCAGTGACAGGTGCTGCGGCCGGCAAATCGCCAACGGTGCGCAGTTGCCAGGCGCCGGCCGCCTTGGCCTGGTCGGCGCGTGCCGCCAATGCATCCAGCAGGCTGCTGCGCAAGGTGCGCCGGGCGTCGAGCAGGTCGGTCAAGGGCAGCGCGCCGCGGCTGTAGGCCAGCTCGGCCAGCTCAGTGGCGCGGCGGGCGCGCGGCACGATGTCGTTGACATGGGCTTGCGCCCGCGCCGCCAGGGCCAGTGATTCGCGCTGCAGCCTTTGCAGCTCATGGGCGGCCAACAAGCGGGTGCGCAGTGCCGTGTCGCGGGCCTGGGCCAGCAGGGCCTGGGCGCGGCCGGTTTCGCCTTGCTGGGCGTAGCCCCATTGCAGCGGCATCTGCAGGCGCAACTCGACCTGGCGGGTCGACGTGCCCGGGAAGTGATCGACTGAGGTGCCCCAGGTGATGTCGGAATTCTTCAGCGCCAGCGCGCCGTCGCGCGTCGCCAGCGCGGCCTGCACCCGGGCCTCGGCGGCGCGCACATCGCTGCGGCCTTCGACCAGGCTGCCGATGTCGGCCGTTGCCGCAGTGGACAAGCCGGTGGGCCAGTCGGCGGCCACCCGCAGCCCGGCCGGCGCGGGGCTGCCGATCAGGCCGGCCAGGGCCAGCGCGGCGCGCTCGCGGTCAAGCTCGGCCAGATCGACATCCAGCCGCACCCGCCGGGCCTCGATCTCGCTGCGGTTGGCGTCCTGCGCCGCCAGGTCGCCGGCCTTGACGCGGCGCTGGGCGGTGGCCGCCAGTTGCGCCGCGCTGAGCGCAATCGCCTCCAGTTCGGCCAGGCGTTGCTGGGAGGCCAGCAGATCGACGTAGGCGCCCAGCGCGGCCAGTTGCTGCTGCAGCCGGGCGTCGTCCAGATCGGCGGCCGCAGCCTCGGCGCTGCGCTCGGCGGCCAGGGTGCGCAAGGCCCGTTTGCCGCCGCGCTCCCAGGTCCAGTCCAGGCCTATCGATTTGTCGATGCGCTTGTCGCGCAGCAGATTGCCGCCGCCGATGCCGTTCTGCAGGTCGATGGCCGCCGTCTTGGCCGACAGCAGCGGCAGCGGCACATGGTCGGCGGCCAGGATGTCGGCGCGGGCGGCGTCAACGCTGGCGCGGGCCAGCGCCACCGACAGGTTGTTGCGCGCTGCGGCCAGCACCTGGGCCAGGGTCAGCGGCGCGGCCGGCTCGGGCGCGGCCGCCTGCGCCAGGCCGGCGGCAAGCCCGGCCGTCATTGCCGTCATTGCAAATAGCTGTCGTATCCTCATCGCCCAGGTTATCGCTCAGCCCACCTGACCAGCACCTGACCTGGGCCAGCCCGCCGCCATCCCGCCGCCGTCCCACCACACACCCCGGCGACCACCCCCGCCCCACCCCTGCATGCGCATCCTGCTGGTCGAAGACGACGCCGTGCTGGGCGATGTGATGCGGCGCAGCCTGGAAGGCTCGGGCCACCGCGTTGACAGCGCCGCCAGCGTGGCCGATGCCGACCATTTCTGGCGGGTGCAGGCCTTCGACGCGGTGCTGCTCGACCTCAACCTGGCCGACGGCAACGGCCTGTGCGCGCTGCGTGCGGCGCGGGCCCGGGGCGACCGCACGCCGGTGCTGGTGTTGACCGCCCGCAACCGCACCGAAGAGCGCATTGCCGGGTTGGACGCCGGCGCCGACGACTACCTGGGCAAGCCCTTCGATCTGGCCGAGGTCGAGGCCCGGGTGCGGGCGCTGGTGCGGCGCCGCCACGGTGTTGATGACCAGGTGGGGGTCGGCCGACTGCTGCTGGACCGCCGGGCGCGGCGCTTCACGGTGGCCGGCGACGCGCTGGACCTGCCGGCCCGCGAGTTCGAGGTGCTGTGGGAGCTGATGACGCCACCCGGCCGGGTGGTCAGCAAGCGCGGCCTGGCTGAGAAGCTGTCGGACTTCGACGACACCCTGGGTGCCAATGCGCTGGAGGCCTTTGTCTCGCGGCTGCGCCGCAAACTGGCCGGCAGTGGTGCGGCCATCCGCACCTTGCGCGGGCTGGGCTATGCGCTCGAAACCGAAGCTGGCCCGCCAGCGTGACAACACACATGCCATCGCTGAAGCCATCGACGAAGCCACCCAGGAAGCCGTCGCTCAACAGCCGGCTGCTGCGCCACGTCATGCTGCCGCTGGCCACCACCTGGGCGCTCGGCACGCTGATCGTGATCGCGGTGTCGCAGCATTTCGCCGGCAAGGCGTTTGACCGGGCCCAGCTCGACGACGCCTACCTGGTGGCCTCACGGGTGACGCTGAGCGACGCTGCGCTGACGCTGAACCTGTCCGACGCCGATCTCAACACGGTCTTGTTCGACCAGTCAGAACGCGCTTTCCTGGCGGTGCACCGCGCTGACGGCAGCCTGCTGGCCGGCCACCCCGGCCTGCGCCCGATCGCGCTGCAGGGCGGCGCGGGCGACGCCGCGGGTGGCGCCACATTCGGCGAGCAGGCCCACCTCGGCCGGGTGCTGCGCAGCGTCACCCTGTGGCGCAGCCAGCCGGCGCCGTTCAGCGTGACGATTGCCCAGACCACCGCCAGCCGCGACGCGCTGCTGCAGCGCCTGCTGCTGACATCGGTGCTGCCGCAACTGGCGCTGCTGGTGCTGCTGGCCTGGTGGCTGCGACGCACCATCCGCAGCGACCTGCAGCCGCTGTCTGACCTGCAGACCGCCGTCGAGCAACGCGACGCCAGTGACCTGACGCCGGTCGGCGCCGGCCTGACTGACGATGCCAAATCGCGCGACATGCAGCGCCTGTCGCTGGCCATCAATGCGCTGCTGCAAAGGCTGGGCGACAGCATCCAGGCCCAGCGCGAATTTGCCGGCAACGTGGCGCATGAGCTGCGCACGCCGCTGGCCGGCATCCGCGCGCTGGCCGACTACGGGCTGGCGCAGTCCGACCCGGCGGCCTGGCGGCTGCAACTGCAGGCCATCGTCGACAGCCAGCGCCGCGCCAGCCACCTGGTGGACCAATTGCTGGCGCTGGCGCTGGCCGACGAGGCCCGCAGCAGCCTGCGGCTGGAAACCCTGCGCCTGGACAGGCTGGTGCACGCGCTGGTGCTGCGCCACCTGCCGCGCGCCGATGCCTGCGGTGTCGACCTGGGCGCCGAGGGCCTGGACCAGGCGGTGACGGTGCGGGCCAATGCGCCGCTGGTCGAGGGCCTGCTCAACAACCTGATCGACAACGCGCTGCGCTACGGCGCCGCGCCCGCCGGCTCTGCGTCCACGCTGACCGTGTCGATCACGCGCGAAGACGATGGCGTGCGCCTGTCGGTCAGCGACAACGGCCCGGGCCTGGAGCAGGGCCAGCGCGAGCATTTGCTGCGCCGCTGGGCCCAGGGCGACGCCGGCCTGCAGCTGGGCCAGGGAAGCGGGCTGGGCCTGGCCATCGTTGCCCGCTATGCCGCCTTGATGGCGGGCCGGCTCGACATCGCGCCAGGGCCCGACGGCGCCGGGCTGCGGGTCAGCCTGACCTTGCAGGCCTGAGCCCGCTGATGGCCAGGGCGGCGCACAGTGACCGCTACCATCACCCTCCCCGCCCCACCGTCGGCCGCCGCCGTCCCCGCCATGCCCCGTCAATCCTTTGCGTCGCGCCTTGCCGTGGGCGCTTTGATCGCTGCCGCCTCACAGCTGCTGGCCAGTGCGGCGCATGCCGACGAAGAAGAGCGCTGGAACGCCCACTTCCAGAGCACCTGGGTCTGGCAGGCCAAGCCGCCTTTCCGCGCCGCCTACAGCGGGCCCAACAGCCTGAGCGCGGCGCGCGAGAAGAGCTACTCGTTCACCGCCACCGCCGCCTTTGGGCTGCGGGCCTGGGCCGGTGGCGAGATCTATTTCGACCCCGAGCTGGTCCAGGGCGTGCCGATGTCGGGCCTGGCCGGGCTGGGTGGGCTGAGCAACGGCGAGCTGCAAAAAACCGCCGGCAGCAACCCGGTGCTCTACAAGGCGCGCTTGTTTCTGCGCCAGCGCTGGGATCTGGGCGGCGAGATGCAGGCCCTGGAGTCTGAGGCCCACCAGTTGGCCGGCCAGCAAGCCCAGCGGCGGCTGACCCTGACGCTGGGCAACCTGGCGGTCAGCGACCTGTTTGACAACAACGGGCTGGCCCATGACGCCCGAACCCAGTTCTTGAACTGGGCCTTGCTGACGCATGGCGCCTACGACTTTGCGGCCGACTCGCGCGGCTACACGGTCGGTGCGGCGCTGGCCTACGACGACGGCGACTGGACGGTGCGCGGCGGCCGCTTTGCGATGCCGGTTGAGTCGAACGGGCTGGACCTGGACTGGGCGCTGGCCCGCCGCCACGGCGACCAACTGGAGCTGGAGCACCGGCACACCCTGGCCAACCGGCCCGGCGTGGCGCGGCTGCTGGTGTTCCGCAATGTCGCCAACAGTGGGTCGTTCGCCGATGCGCTGCGCGCCAGCAACATCGGCCTCGCACCGCCGGTGCCCGATCTGGCGGGGGTCAGGCACGACCAGGCCAAGCGCGGCTGGGGCCTGGCGCTGGAGCAAGAGCTGGCCGACGGCGTCAGCGCCTTCGCCCGCATCGGCGCCAATGACGGCCGCACCGAGGCCTATGCCTTTGCCGCGATCGACCGGTCAGCCTCGGTCGGCGCGGTGATCCAGGGCCAGCGCTGGGCGCGCCCGGCTGATCGGGTGGGCATCGCCTGGCTGCGCAACGGCCTGTCGGCCGATCACCAGCGCTTTCTGGCCGCCGGTGGCAGCGACTTCTTCCTCGGTGACGGCGCCCTGCGCTATGCCGCCGAGCAGGCGCTGGAGGCCTATTACAGCCTGGCGCTGACCCCCCAGCTCTGGTTGTCAGCCGACGCCCAGTTCATCCGCAACCCGGCCTACAACGCGGATCGTGGGCCGGTCAAGGTCTACTCCTTGCGGGTGCATGCCGAGTTCTGATGCACACCCTCAAAACCGCGCGCCGACCGACAGACGCCGCATCGTCTCGGCCGTGAAATTGACATTCGGGTCCACCGCCACCCGCACAAACAGGGCCGGCCAGTCGTAGGTGAGGCTGGCGCCCCAGCGCTGGATTGCTGCGTCATCGACCAGGCCCTGCTTGTGCAGCAGATCGACCGTCAGCCGCTGCCCGCCCGGCAACGGCTGGCGATAGACCAGGTGCAGGTGGCGCTGGTCGGGGTTTTGCCGGTTGTCGCGCACCCACTGGGCCTGGTAGGACGCGCCACCGTCTTGGCGCCAGCCGGCAGCCAGGCTGTAGGAGTCATTGGGGTCGAAGTTGAGGTTGGTGTTGGGCCGCAGATTGGTGCGGCCAAAGCCGGCGCCGATGAACCAGGTGGCACCGGTCTCAACCCCCAGGCTGGCCGCTGCATAGCGGTGTGAGGCGATCTGCGCCGCCGGCTGCCAGCGCAGCGCGCCGGTCTCGAAGCTGGCGTCACCGCCCAGCCGCCACTGCCGCTCATCTTGGGCCGGCGCATCGAACAGGCCCAGCCAGACATTGCCACTGCCCAGGCTGCGGCGCAGGTTCAAGTCAGTCGCATGGCCGCTGGCGCTGGCCTGGTAGAGGCCCAGCGTCAACTTGTACAAGGGCGGCGCTGCGGGGTCGGTGGGCGTCGGCGTCGGCGTTGGCGTTGGCGTTGGCGTTTGCGCCTGCGCTTGCGGCTGACACCAGGGCAGCAGCGGCCCGCACAGCAAGGCGCTGCAGCAGGCAAGCAGGGACCGGGTTGGCCAAGACATGGGCGGATCTCCTGGGGCGATGTGGGGACAGCCACCGAGCATAGGCCTGCCCGCGCAGCCCGCGCGGGCTGGCCTGTGCGCCGCGCTTAAATCGAAACCGCGGATGCTGGTCTGACCGGAGCCCCGCGCGTCCGTCGTCAGGCGAGCGACGGAACAGGCGGCCTCCCCGCCCGGCGCCGGCCTCTGACAGGGGGTGGCCGGCTTCATGCCCTGCGGCAGCACCGGTGAGGCCGCGCTGGTCCGCCTGGGCTGGCTGCAGGACGAGTTGCGGGCGCCGCTGTGGCCGGCCAGCCAGGCCACAGCGTCGGCCTTGCTGGCGGCTGCCGCCGCAGCCACCGACCCGCCGGTCAGCCGCCGGTGACCGGTGGGAAAAAGGCCACCTCGGCGCCGCCCGGCACCAGGGTGGCCTCATCGGCCATTTGCTGGTTGAGCGCGCAGCGCAGCGCCCGGCCACGGGCCAGCACCTCGGCATGGCGGCCACCGCGCGCGATCAGTGCATCGCGCAGGCCGCCCAGGCTGCTGCCGGCGGGCAGGCTCACCGACTCAGACGCCCCCAGAGCCTCGCGCAGCGAGGCGAAGTAGCGCACTTGCACGTTCATCAACTCGGCCATGTTCATGCGCCGATCAGCGCGGACAGCAGCAGCAGCCGCACCGCATCGCCGCGCCGGATCACCTGGCCCGACGGGTTGTCCACCAGGCCGTCGGCCCAGACGGCCGAGGTCAGCACGCCCGAGCTTTGGTTGGGGAAGAGTTCCACCGCGCCGTCAGCATTCAAGCGCGCCCGCAAGAACTCGCGCCGCTGGTCCGGCTGCAGCCAGTCGAAATCGGCCCGCACGCTGACGGCCTGCGGCAGCACCAGCGGGCAGCCCTGCAGCGCGCGCAGCACGGGTGCCACCGCCAGCAGGCAGGTCACGAAGCTCGACACCGGGTTGCCGGGCAGGCCGATGAACAACGCCTCCTGGCCCGTGTCACCGCGCCGCACCGCGCCAAAGGCCAAGGGCTTGCCGGGCTTGATCGCCACTGCCCAAGCCTCCAGCCAGCCCTCGGCCTTGACGGCGGGGTTGATGTGGTCTTCTTCGCCCACCGACACCCCGCCCGAGGTGATGATCAGGTCATTGCCGGCGGCCGCCCGGCGCAGCGCGTCGCGCGTGGCGTCGAGCTTGTCGGGCACGATCCCCAAGTCTTGCACCTCGCAGCCCGCCGCCTGCAGCAGGCCGCGCAAGGTGAAGCGGTTGCTGTTGTAGATGGCGCCGGGCTTGAGCGATTCGCCCGGCATCACCAGCTCGTCGCCGGTGGAGAACAGTGCCACCCGGGGCCGGCGCCGCACGGTCAGGCGCGATGCGCCAACCGCCGCCGCCAGGCCCAGCGCCTGGGGCGTGAGCCGGGTGCCGGCGGCCAGCACCTCGGCGCCCTGCTGCACATCCTCGCCGCGCCGGCGTATCCACTGGCCGACTTGTGGCAGGGC
>JANLZT010000612.1:0-1836 GCA_031366465.1 Betaproteobacteria bacterium
GAACGTCTGTTCGCCTGTCAAGGGTCGACGTCAGAAAGGCCAGGCTCTCGGCCACCTCCAGCGCATTGCCCGCGCTGTGGCCCAGCACCTGGTTCATGTCGGACAGCAGCGCGCGGCAGGGCAGACCAGCCTCGGCCGACACCGACACCAGGTTGGCGGCCAGCGCGCGGGCATCGTCCAACCCGGCCATGAAGGCGCCGTTGCCCACCTTCACATCCATCACCAGGCCCTGCAGGCCGGCGGCCAGCTTTTTGCTGAGGATGCTGGCGGTGATCAAGGGCACTGACTCGACCGTGGCGGTGACATCGCGCACCGCATACAGCCGGCGGTCGGCCGGCGCCAGGCTGGCGCTGGCGCCGATGATGGCGCAGCCGGCCTGCTGCAGCACCCGGCGCAGCAGGGCCGGATCGGGGTCGATCCGGTAGCCGGGCAGGGCCTGCATCTTGTCGAGCGTGCCGCCGGTGTGCCCCAGGCCCCGGCCCGAGACCATCGGCACCACGCCGCCGCAGGCCGCCACGATGGGCGCCAGCAGCAGGCTGACCTTGTCGCCCACCCCGCCGGTGGAGTGTTTGTCCAGCACCGGGCCGCGCAAGCCGGCGCCTTGCCAGTGCAGCACCTCACCGGACAAGGTCATCGCGCGGGTCAGCGCCACGCACTCGGCCCGGCCCATGCCGTTGAGCAGGATGGCCATCGCCAGCGCGGCCACCTGGCCCTCGCTCCAGCTACCGTCCACCAGGCCGCGCACAAAGGCATCGATCTGTGCCGGGCTCAGCGCGCCACGGTCGCGCTTGGTGCGGATGACTTCGGCCGGCAGCATGGTGCGGGCGGTCAGTAGCTGGTGGGCGCAACGCCAGCGCCGCCGCCCTGGCCGGCCAGCACCGCCTCGATATCGCCCAGCAGGCCGCTGGCGCCAAAGCGCAGGCGCTGCGGCGTGAGCGCGGCCTCACCCAGAACCTGCCGCACCAGCGCGATGTAGGTCGACGCATCGGCCACCGTGCGCACCCCGCCCGAGGCCTTGAAGCCCACCGCCGCGCCGCGCGGGTGGCCGGCGATGGCCTGCAGCATCAGCCGCGCGGCGGCCGGCGTGGCGCCGGTGGCCGTCTTGCCGGTGCTGGTCTTGAGGAAATCAACACCGCCGTCCAGGCCGATCAGGCAGGCTTGGTGGATCAATGCCGGCGTGGCCAGATCGCCCGACTCGATGATCAGCTTGAGGGTGCGGCCAGCGCAGGCGCTGCGCACCGCTGCCACCAGCGCGGCGGCGCTGGCCGCGTCGCCTTGCTGCAAGGCGCGCCAGGGCAACACCAGGTCGACCTCGTCGCCACCGGCCAGGGCGATGGCGCGGGCATCGGCCAGCGCCCGCGCCGTGTCGCTGCTGCCATCGGGGAAATTGGCCACCGCCGCCACCCGCACGCCGGCCGGCAAGGCCGCCTTGGCCTGGGCCACAAAGCGCGGCCAGACACACAGCGCAGCCGGCGGCCCGGCGGGGCCCCGGGCGCGGGCGCACAGCGCACTGATGGCCGCTGCATCGTCGGCGTCGTTCAGGCTGGTGAGATCCAGGCAGGCCAGGGCCAGCCTGGCATCGGCAACGGCCGACTCGGTCAGGTTCAGCTTGTGCATGAGGGGCTCACTTGTTCAAGCCACGCGGGCCGATGGTTTTTACCAAACTGCGCTTTGCCGCCGGCCGATGCGCCGCCACCCGATGCGCCGCTGCCCGATGCGCCGCTGCCAACGCTGCAGCGGCCCAGGCCAGCAGTTCTTGCCGGTCATCCATCAGGCGATCTGGCACCCGGCAAAATGACAAGTCGATTTTGCTGCCCTGCTTTTCATAATTGAGCA
>JANLZT010000681.1:0-2641 GCA_031366465.1 Betaproteobacteria bacterium
GGATTCGAACTCGGCCACGGCAAAGCGCCGGGTCTCGAACACCCGGTGCGGCGACACCGCCGAGTTGAAGCGCGTCACCGGCAGCAGGTGTGACAGGGCCTGCGGATGCAGCAGCAGCTCACTGGCCAGTGCGGCGGCGGCGGGCACCACCCGGGTGACCGCCCGGCCGAGCGGCCCCACCAGGCGCATCGGCGCGGCGGCGCTGTGGGCCAGGCCCCGGCCCATCAAGGCCAGGCGGCCCGGCGGCGAATCGGCAAACCAGGGCGTGGCGGGGGCATCGGGCGGCGGCTTGGCACTGCTGTCAAAGAGCAGCGCGCTGGTCTGCGCCAGTTGCTGCAGCCCCACCGCCGCCAGATGCGTCTTGAGCAGCAGCGCGAAGCTGCCCACCGGCAGGTCGAGAAAACTGTCCAGACCCTCGATGACATAGGCCTCCCAGAGCGGCCGGTCCAGGTCGAGCGCCCGCGCATGGATGCGCGAGGTCTGGATGCAGAACTGCCGCCAGTCACCCGGTTTGGGCAGGGCGATGTGGCGGACGTGGTATTCGAGGTCGAAATTCTCGTCATCCACCCAATACGGATGGTCCAGCCCCAGCGGCACCCGCTGCAGCCTTTGACGGAACAAGGGCGACGCCGACAGGCGCCGCTCGATGTGCGCCAGCACGCTCTTGAAGCGCACCACCCCGCCAGCCGCCGTGGCCTGGTCGAAGATGTGCAACAGACTGACGTTGGCGTTGGCCTGCGGCGTGTCCGCGTACAGAAACCCCGCCTGGTGCCCGCTGAGCTGGCGCATCACCGCGCCGCCTGTCAGGCGGCTTCGACCACGTCTTGCAGCGCGGCGACCGCCTTGCTCACCTTGGCCAGCTTGGCGGCCTTGGCCTTCTCGGCCACAGGCTTGGCAGCAGCGGCGCGGCGGGCGCGCGGCGCGGTGGCGACCTCGGCCACCGGCTTGACCGCAGGCTTGCGCGCGGCCCTGGGCTTGGCAGCGGCCTTGATCTCGGTCACGGCGGCTTGCTGGACCTTGGCGCCGGCCTTGCTGAGCTGCTGCACCACGGCCTCGACGCTGGCCTGGGGCTTGGCGGCCTTACTCGTCTTGGCGGCCTGGGTGGCCTTGCGCACACGCGCCACACCAGCGCGCAGCTTGGCAGCGGCCTGGTCCACCGGCTTGCCCGGCAGCTTGGCGGCACCGGCCACCAGACGCTCCGACAACGCCAGCGCGGCTTGCGCGCCGGGCAGGCTGATGCGGGCGGCGGCTTGCAGGCCACCGGCCACCACGCTGTTGTCAACGCCGTCGGCCAGGTCGGCGACACGGGCCAGTTGCTGGGTCACACCGCTGCTGCTGACTTCGATGGCGCGCTCAGTGCGGCTGCTCACCAAGTCCAGGCCCTTGCCGGCCAGGCCGCCGACATTGCCACCAGCGCGGCGCAGCGCCAGGGCCAGGCGCTCGGGGCCGTTCAGGGCGGCCAGGTCAACACCGCGCTGCATCGCGGCGATCAGGCGGTGGCCGCCGACCCGGTAGGCCAGCACCGCGCGCTCGGCGACTTGGGCGTAGTTGGCAACGGTCTTGAGGGTGACGGCACGCAGGGTGGAGGGGGTCATCAGAGGCTTTCGAGAGGAGTGGAGGACCGATGCGATCGGCCGGGTGGTTTGATGCCTGTGTTGCATCTGGGCCGCAGTGTGTGGCGATAGCGCTAGAGCGCGAAACCCAAACCGAGGGTTTAAACCTAGGCTGTTCACTCCAATAGTCGCCGGTCCGCGCCGGGCAAACGGCGACGTGCAACCCGCGCCGGGCCACAAAGTCGCCGCAAAATCTGGCCATGAGCAGCCGCCCGCCCGACGACGACCCGACCCATGCGCTGGACGCTTTTGTGCGCCGCATGCGCGCGACGCCAGCCCCGGCGCCTGAAGACGACCCGACCACCCTGGCCAGCCTGACCAGCAGGTCGCAGCCCGGGCGCGCGGCGGGTGGCGCCCGGCCCAAGGGCACCCTGCGCAGCGGCCTGGCCTGGGATGCCGACGACGTGGTCGACGTGCCCGAGATCGCATTGCCCCCAGTGCCGGCGCCGGCCCCGATGGACGCAGTCGCGCTGGACGCTGCGCTGCAGCAGGCTGGCGCGCGCGCCGCGGCCGGCTTCACCGCTGAAGACCTGGCCGCCGCCGAGCCGGCCTGGCAGCCCGATCTGCAGGCCCTGCAGGTCTTGCCATTGCGCCCGGCCACCCACCCGCGCCTGCTGCGCCAATGGCAGCCCGGCGCCTGGACCGGCGCGCTGCGCGAGCTGCTGGCCCCGGCCACCGAGATCGTCAACACGCCCACCGGCACGGTGGTGCAGAGCTACCCGGCCCAGCACTTGTTGCTGCTGTGGCCGCCACAGCGGCTGGACGCGCCACTGCTGGGCCGCTGGCCTCAGCAGGTGCAGTGGCTGGACGGGCCCTCCGACCAAAGCACTGAGGCGATGTTGGCCGCGCTGCCAGCCCGGGCCTTGCTGTGGCTGCTGCCTGACGCCCAGGCCGTGGACTGGGCGCTGGCCGCCGAGATCGTGCTGACCCACCAGCCCACGCTGCGGCCCTTCCAGGCAGATGCCCTGCGCGGCTTCATCGCGGCCGAGCGCGAGGCCGGCTTTGCGCACTTGAACAGCCGCTACCAG
>JANLZT010000736.1:0-2309 GCA_031366465.1 Betaproteobacteria bacterium
GGGCCCGAGGCCGTCTGGCAACGGGTTGAATGGTCGGTGCTGGCGGCCGAGCGGCTGGGCGCAACGGTGGATGCGCGGGCGCTGGCGCGGTCCAGCCTGGGCCCGCTGCTGGGCGAGACCAGCCGTTTCCAGATCGAGCGCGCGGCCGACGGCGGCCAGGCCCTGGCCCTGCTGCTGATGGCGCCTGAGTTCCAGCGCCGATAAGGCACTGCAGCGCCGACCGTCCCCGCGCTTTTCCAACCTCGCACCGGAGCCCGGCCATGCCGTCCACCCCCCTCCTGCTCGCCCGCCGCCGCTGGCTGCGGGGCCTGGCCGCCAGCGGCCTGGGCCTGGCCGCGCCGCTGGCCGGCCTGAGCCTGGCGGGTGCCGCCAAACCCGGCGGGCCCCGGCTGGTGCTGGTGCTGCTGCGCGGCGGCCTGGACGGCCTGTCGCTGGTGCCGGCCGTGGGCGACCCGGCCTTTGCCGAGGCGCGCGGTGCGCTGGGCCGGTTTGCCTCGCCCGCGCTGGCGCTCGACAGCCTGATGGCGCTGCACCCGGCGCTGCCCGGCCTGCACCGGCTCTATGCCCAGCAAGAGCTGCTGGTGCTGCATGCCACCGGCCTGCCCTACCGCGACCGCTCGCACTTCGATGCCCAGCAGGTGCTGGAGTCCGGCGGCGCCCGGCCGTTTGCACTCGACACCGGCTGGCTGGGCCGGGCCCTGGCCGATGGCGGCCAGAAAGGCCTGGCGCTGCAGACGGCGGTGCCGCTGGTGCTGCGCGGCCATGCCGACATCGACACCTGGGCGCCGTCCAGCAAGCCCGACCCGGCGCCCGATCTGGTGGCCCGGCTGGAACGGCTCTACGCCAGCGATCCGGCGCTGTCACAAGCCCTGGCGCGGGCCCGCGAACTGCGGCTGGACGGTGCGCTGCAGCCGGCCGGCGGCAGCGCGATGGCCAGCGGCGCGGCGGGCTCGATGTCGGCCCCCGGCATGGCCCCCGGCAATGCCGACGCGGCGGCGGCCACCCCGCTGGCGCCCGGCCGCCCACTGGTGCTGGCGCTGGCCCGCCAGGCCGCGCGATTCCTGGCCCAGCCCGATGGCCCGCAAGCGGCGGTGCTGTCGCTGGGCGGCTGGGACACCCATGCCAACCAGGCCGGCGAGACCGGCCCGCTGGTCAACAACCTGGGCACCCTGGAGGCCGCGCTGCTGGCCCTGCGCGACGGCCTTGCCGGGCCAGCGGCGGCCGACACCTGGCGCCGCACCGTCGTGCTGGTGGTCACCGAGTTCGGCCGCACGGTGGCGATCAACGGCACCCTGGGCACCGACCACGGCAGCGGCGGCGCGGCGCTGGTGCTGGGCGGCGCGGTGCGCGGTGGCCGGGTGATCGCCGACTGGCCGGGCCTGGCACCCGCGCAGCGCCATGAGGGCCGCGACCTGCGCGTGACCACTGACCTGCGGGCGCTGTTCAAGACCGTGCTGACCGAGCACCTCGGCCTGCCGGCCGCCCGGGTGAGTCAGTCGGTACTGCCCGGCAGCGCCAACCTGGCCAACTTGCCGCTGTTGCGCGGCTGAGCCTCCAGCTCAGCCCGGCCGGCTGGTCTGCCAGATGTGGCGGGCCATCAGCGCTGCTGCGCCCCGGTGGGCATTGGCAAAACCCAAGGCGCGTTGCACCCATTCATCGCGGTCGGGCCGGGTGGCCATGTGGATGGCCTCGATCACGCCCTGGTTGATGCCGTCCACCTGCACCGCCGCCTTGGCCATCTGGGCCTGCTTGGAGGCCTGGGCAAAATTGAAGGTGTGCGGCCCCATCACCACCGGGCAGCCGCAGGCCGCCGCCTCGATCAGGTTCTGCCCGCCCAGCGGCGCAAAACTGCCGCCCAGCAAGGCCACATCGGCGCAGGCGTAGTACAGCGGCATCTCGCCCATGGTGTCGCCCAGCCAGACGTCGGCCTGCTCGGCCTCGGGCGTCGGCGTGTCGTCCCAATCGCTGCGGTTCAGCACCGACAAGCCCTGCATGCGCACCAGCGCGGCCACCTCATCGAAGCGCTGCGGGTGGCGTGGCACCAGCAGCAGCAGCGGCCTTGGCGCGGGCTGGGCGGCCCAGGCCGCCAGCAAAGGGCCCTCTTCGCCCTCGCGGGTGCTGGCGGCCAGCACCACCGGGCGGTTCAGGTGCTGGCGCCAGTCCAGGCCCAGGGCCGTCAGCCGGGGCGACGGATTGACGTCGAACTTGAGGTTGCCGCTGACCATCACCTGCGACGCACCGGCCTCGCGCAGGCGCCGCGCGTCCTCCACGGTCTGCGCCAGCACCAGCGACAGGCGGCGCGCCGCCGG
>JANLZT010000758.1:0-7367 GCA_031366465.1 Betaproteobacteria bacterium
TGGCCCGGGACGTGGCGCGCCGCATCCAGGCCCTGAAGCTGCGCAGCGCCCGCTACGGCTTTGCCGACCTGGTGCTGCGCCTGGGCGCGGCACTGGCCGGGCCCCAGGGTGAGCGGCTGCGCGAGCGCATCCTGCAGCAAACCCCGGTGGCGCTGGTCGATGAGTTCCAGGACAGCTCGCCCCAGCAGTTCGCGCTGTTCGACCGGCTCTACCGCACGGCGGCCAACGACCGCAACTCGGCGCTGTTCCTGATCGGCGACCCCAAGCAGTCGATCTATGGCTTCCGCGGCGCTGACATCCGCAGCTACCTGGCCGCGCGCCGCGCGACAGTGGGCCGCCACTACCTGCTGGGCACCAATTTCCGGTCCACCGCCGCGCTGGTGCAGGTGGTCAACCAATGCTTCGGCCTGGCCGAGCAGCGCGCCGGGCCAGGGGCATTCCGCATGCGCCGGCCGGGCGCGGCCATCGATGCCGACCCCTTGCCCTTTGTGCCGGTGCAAGCCCATGGCCGGGCCGAGCGCCTGGTCAGCAGCGCCGGGCCGGTGCCGGCGCTCACGGTCTGCCTGGACCCACTGCTGGCGGCCTCCAAGCTGTCACTGCGCCGCCTGGCCCAGCCCTGCGCCGAGCACATCGTCGGGCTGCTCAACGATGCCGCTGCCGGCTTTGATGATCCCGCCACCGGCTGGCGCCGGCTGCGCCCGGCCGACATCGCGGTGCTGGTGCGCACCGGCCGCGAGGCCGACGCAGTGCGGCGCGCGCTGCGCCAGCGCCGGGTGGCGTCGATTTATTTGTCGGACCAGGATTCGGTGCTGGCCAGCCCCGAGGCGGCTGACCTGCTGCGCTGGCTGCAGGCGGTGGCCGACCCGCTGGACGGCCGCAAGCTGCGCGCCGCGCTGGCCACCGCCACCCTGGGCCTGCCGCTGGCCGAGTTGGCGCGGCTGAGCCAGGACGACCGGGCCTTTGAGCAGCAGATCGAGCTGCTGCGGCGTCTCAACCGGGTCTGGCAGCGCCAGGGCGTGCTGCCCATGCTGCGCCAGACCCTGCACCGCCTGGGCCTGCCGGCGCGCTGGCTACAGCAGGCCGACGGCGAGCGCCGATTGACCAATGTGTTGCACCTGGCCGAGCTGCTGCAAACCGCCAGCGGCGAGCTGGACGGCGAGCAGGCGCTGATCCGCTGGCTGACCGGCCAACTCTCGGCCCAGCGCAGCAGCGCCGACGAGCAGGTGCTGCGCCTGGAAAGCGATGCCGACCTGGTCAAGGTGGTCACCGTGCACAAGAGCAAGGGCCTGGAGTACCCGCTGGTCTGCCTGCCCTTTGCCAGCAGTTTTCGCGGCGCCGAGATCAACCGCAGCCAGGGCTTTTTGCTGCGGCCCGGGCCCGATGGGCGGCGTGTGATCGACTTCCGCGCCAGCCCCGAGGCCCGGGCCGCCGCCGACGAGGAGCGCCTGCAGGAGGATTTGCGCCTGCTCTACGTGGCGCTCACCCGCGCCCGCCATGCGCTGTGGCTGGGCGTGGCTGCGCAGAAGGCCGGCCAGTCCAAGGCGTGTTTGTTCCACCGCAGCGCGCTGGGCCGCTTGCTGGCCGGTGACCAGGCGGTGGCCGAGCCAGCCATCAGCGGCCTGCTGGAGGATGCTTACGGCGGGTCGGCCGATGTGCAGATCGGCCTGCTCAGCGCCGCGCTGCCCTGCAGCCTGTTGCGCGACAGCCAAGCCCTGCCACCGTTGCAAGACCCGCCGGCCTACCGTGGCCGCTTCGAGCGCGACTGGGGCATCAGCAGCTTCTCGGCCCTGGTGCGCGACCTGGCGGCGTTGCCCATGCCGCTGGCCAGCCTGGGCCTGGGCCCGGCGCGCGCCGAGGACTTGCTGATCGCGCCGGCCGAGCCGGCACCCACGCCGACACCATCGCGGCCGGCCGATGCACCACAGCACCGCTTTGCCCGGGGCGCGCTGGCCGGCAATTTTCTGCACGACCAGCTCGAATGGCTGACCGATGAAGGCTTTGCGCTGGCCAGCCAGCCGGCGCTGGCCCAGCGCCTGGCCCAGCGTTGCGAGCGCCAGGGCTGGGGCCGCTGGGCCGACGATGTGGTCGCCTGGTTGGCCCAGGTGGTCAGCACCCCTCTGCCACCGGTGGGCGCTGCGCTGGATGGCCTGCAGCAGGTGTTGCCCGAGATGGAGTTCTGGCTGCCCACCCGCGCCCTGCCGGCGGCTACGCTGGACGCCTTGTGCCAGCGCCACCTGCTTGCTGGCCGGCCGCGGCCACCGCTGGCCGAGCGCGGCCTCAAGGGCCTGCTGATGGGCTTTGCCGACCTGGTCTTCCAGCACGGCGGGCGCTACTGGGTGCTGGACTACAAATCCAACCGCCTGGGCGACGGCGACGCCCACTACCACCCCGACGCCCTGGAGGCTGCGATGGCCGAGCACCGCTACGACGTGCAGGCAGCCCTCTACCTGCTGGCCCTGCACCGCCTGCTGCGCCAGCGCCTGGGCGCGGCCTACCAGCCGGCGCGCCAGTTGGGCGGCGCCGTCTACTTCTTCCTGCGTGGCGTTGGCGGGCCGGCTGCGGGCTGCTACCACCTGGTGCCGCCGCTGGCGCTGCTGGACGCGCTGGACGCGGCGCTGGGTTCTGGCGCTGACGCTGATATGGACGCGCCATGACCGACGCCGCGCCTGTATCGGCCGCCGCCACCCGCACCGACATCACCACCGCCAGCGCAGTGGCCGCAGGCGGCGCAGCAGCCCTGCTGGCTCTGCTGGACGACTGGACCGATCAAGCCTGGCTGCGCCCGCTGGACGCCGCGCTGGCGCGCTTTGTGGCCGAGCACAGCCCGGCGCCGCCACCTTGCCTGCTGCTGGCCACGGCCCTGCTGTCGCAACTGGAGGGCCAGGGCCATGCCTGCCTGCCGTTGGACGATCTGGCCGCCGATGCGCCAGGCTTGCTGGGCTGGGGCCCCGAGGCGGGTCAGGCCTTGCTGGCCCTGCTGGCCACCTTGCCAGCGCCGGCCGATTGGCCCACCCACCTTCAGGCCAGTCCAGTGGTGGCGGTGGTAGCTGCAGGCCACGCCACCGACCCAGGCCAGCCACTGGTGCTGGACGCTGGCCGCCTCTACCTGCGCCGCTACTGGGGCTGCGAGCAGCGCCTGGCCGCCCAGGTGCTGGCGCGCGGCCGGGCCATCGAGACGGGGCCTGGGCCCGACACCGTCCGCGTCCGCCATTGGCTGGACCAGCTGTTCCCGGCGGCTGAGCCCGCCGCCGCCACCCTGCCCGCCGAGACCGACGCGCCAGAGGCCGCACCCTTCGACTGGCAAAAAGCGGCCTGCGCCATCGCGCTGCGCGGCGGCTTGTCGGTGATCACCGGCGGCCCGGGCACCGGCAAGACCTACACCGCTGCGCGCCTGCTGGCCCTGCTGTTGGCGCTGACTGACCAGCCGCAGCGGCTGCGGATTGCACTGGCCGCGCCCACCGGCAAGGCCACGGCCCGGCTGCGCCAGGCGATCGAGGCGGCGCTGGCCGGTCTGCAGCAGCGCCTGGGCGATGGGCTGCCCTGGCATCTGCTGGCTGACCAGGTGGCAGCGGCCCGCACCCTGCACGGCCTGCTGGGGGCCCGGCCCGGCACCCGGCGCCTGCGCCACGGCCCGCAGCGGCCGCTGGAGGTGGACGTGTTGATCGTCGACGAGGCGTCGATGGTGCACCTGGAGATGATGGCCGCGCTGCTGGACGCGCTGCCGCCCCAGGCCAGCCTGGTGCTGCTGGGCGACAAGGACCAACTGGCCTCGGTGGAGGCCGGCGCGGTGCTGGGTGATCTGTGCCAGGACGCCCTGGCCGGCCGTTACCGGCCGGCCACCCTGGCCTACCTGGCCGCAGCCACCGGCCAGGCCGTGCCGGCCGGCTTGGAGGATGCCACCGGCCCGGCGCTGGCCCAGCAGACGGTGATGCTGCGCCGCAGCCAGCGCTTTGGCGGCGCCATCGGCGCGCTGGCCGCCGCCGTCAATGCCGGCGATGCCGCAGCCGCCCAGGCCCTGCTGCGGGCCCGCCCGGCCGGCGCGGTGGCCTGGCTGGCGGCGGCCACACCGGCAGCGGTGGCGGGCCTGGCGCTGGCCGGCCGCGACGGCGCGGCAGGCGGCTACCAGCCCTGCCTGGCGCTGCTGGCCCAGCGCCCGCCGCGCGGGGCCGATCACACCCACCAATTCGCCTGGGTGGCCCGGGTGCTGCGGGCCTTTGAGCAGTTCCGGGTGCTGTGCGCGCTGCGCGAGGGCGACTGGGGCGTGGCCGGGCTGAACCGCCTGATCCAGGCCCGGCTGGCCCAGGCCGGCCTGTTGCAGCCGCGCGGCGAGTGGTACGAGGGCCGGCCGGTCATCGTCAGCCGCAACGATGCCGACCTGGGGGTGTTCAACGGCGACATCGGCCTGGCGCTGCGGGCCGGCGCTGATGACGGTGGCCTGCGGGTGTGGTTTGCCGACGGCGCGGCGCTGCGCTCGGTCAGCGTGGGCCGTTTGCCAGCGGTCGAGACCGCCTTCGCGATGACGGTGCACAAGGCCCAGGGCTCGGAGTTCGACCACACCGTGCTGGTGCTGCCACCCGAGGGCGCGGGCGGCGCCAGCCGCGAGCTGATCTACACCGGCATCACCCGCGCCCGCTCCGCACTGACGCTGGTGTCGGCCCGCCCCGAGCTGCTGGCCCAGGGCTTGGCCCGCAGCAGCCGGCGCTCCAGCGGGCTGGCGGGCCGCGTGGTGGGATGACGGTGGGATGACGCTGGGTGAGGATGGCTGACCGCTTGGTGACCGTCCGCGGGCCAGGGTCGGTGTAGCCTTGCCGTTCAGCCGCCACCTCCACCCGCCACGCCATGCCCTTGCCCGCCCCAGACTGTGCCCGCCAGGCCTCGCACCAGCGGACCATCCAGGTCAGCTCCTTCCGCCGCAGCGACGGCCTGTGGGACATCGAAGGCCACTTGAGCGATGTCTGGCCCGAGCCGGTGCCACGCTCCGGCGGCGTGTTGCCGGCCGGCCAGGCCATGCACTCGATGTGGCTGCGGCTGACGCTGGACCGCAGCGCCACCATCGTGGCGGTGCAGGCGGTCACCGATGCCGGGCCCTATGACCAGGCCTGCAGCGCGATCAACCCGGCCTACCAGCAACTGGTGGGCGTGCAGGTGGCGCGCGGCTGGCGCGAGGCGGTGCGTCGTTTGTTGGGCCGCACGGCGGGCTGCACCCACCTCAATGAGCTGGCCACGGTGATGGGCAGCGCGGTGCAGCAGGCGATGTGGACCGACCTGTCGCCACCGGCCGATGTGCGCCCCTTCAGCATCGACGGCTGCCATGCGCTGCGGTCTGACGGGCCCCAGGTGGCCGAGTTTTTCCCGCAGTGGTATCGCCCCGAAAGCCCGTCCGAAAGCCCGCCCGAAAGCCGGGCCGCCCAGCCCTCAGAGTGATTCGGCGGCGTCGAAGTCAAGCTCCACCCGCGCCCCGTTGGGGTCGAAGCAGAACAACTGCCAGGTGCCAGAGCCGGCTTGCTGGCGCAGGTCGTACTGGATGCCCGCCGCATCGAAGCGGGCCTTGACGGTTTTCAGACCGATGGCGCTGAAGGCCATGTGGTCGATCACCCCGGCGCGCACGCTGGGCAGCGGCCGGCCAAAGACGATGTGCAGCACCGCCTGCGGGCCACCGGCATGCAGCCAGGCGCCGGGGAAGCCCAGGTCCGGCCGCGGCCCTGCCGTCAAACCCAGCAGGCCGACGTAAAAATCCAGCGTCTGCGCCTCGTCTTCACCCAGGATGGTGAAGTGGTTCATGCCTTCGATCATCTTGGCCCGCCCTCTTGACGATTGACGTTGTTTAGCCCGGGATGCGCACCGGCAAGCTCATGAAGCCCCGCACAAAGCCCGATTTCACCCGGGTCGGCGGGCCCATCACCTCGATCTTGGGGAAGCGCCGCAGCAGCTCTTCCCACAGGATCTTGAGCTGCAACTCGGCCAGGCGGTTGCCCACGCAGCGGTGGATGCCAAAGCCGAAGGACAGGTGCTGGCGCGGCCGGGCCCGGTCAACGATGAAGCGGTCGGGCTGATCGATGGCGCTGGCATCGCGGTTGCCTGAGAGATACCACATCGCCAGCTTGTCGCCGGCCAAGATCCGCTTGCCGCCCAGCTCGGTGTCCTGGGTGGCGGTGCGGCGCATATAGGCCAGCGGCGTCTGCCAGCGGATGATCTCGGGCACCAGGCTGTCGATCAGCGCCGGGTTGGCACGCAGCTTGGCCAGTTCGGCGGGGTGGTCATGCAGCGCCAGCAGGCCACCGGTCATCGAGTTGCGGGTGGTGTCATTGCCGCCCACGATCAGCAGCACCAGGTTGCCCATCAGCTCCATCGGGCCCATGTTGCGGGTGGCCGCGCCATGCGCCAGCATCGACACCAGGTCGGTGCGCGGCGGGGCATTGACCCGCTCGTTCCACAGCCGGGTGAAGTAGCCCAGCATTTTCTTGAGTTCGCCCATGCGCACCTCGGGCTCGGGCGCGTCGGGGTTGGTGGCCTTGTTGGAGGTGGCCATGTCCGACCAGTGGGTCAGCAGGCGCCGGTCTTCGAAGGGGAAGTCGAACAGCGTGGCCAGCATCGCGGTGGTCAGCTCGATCGAAACCCGGTCGACCCAGTCGAAGGTCTCGCCCCGCGGCAGGCCCTCCAGCACCGCCACGGTGCGCTGGCGGATCAGGTCCTGCCAGTTGTTCAAGTTGGCCGGCGCCACGATGGGGCTGACCGCCTTGCGCTGCACATCGTGCTTGGGCGGGTCCATCGCGATGAACATCTGCAGCTGCTGCTCACCGGGCGGGAAATCCATCAGCGTGATGCCGCCCTTGGCAAAGTCGGACAAGTACACCGCATGGTTGGTGTCCACCGCCATGATGTCCTGGTAGCGGGTGACCGACCAGTAGTGGCCCATGCCCGGCACCGGGCTGAACGAGCGGTGCACCGGGTCTTCGCGGCGCAGGCGCTCGAACACCAGCGGGGCGGTGTCGTTGGCGAAATAGGCGATGTCGACCGGGTTGAGCGTGTCCAGCGGCAGCGCGTTGATGCGCTCGCGGGCCTCGTCCAGGGTGCTGCGTTCGGCGGTCGCGGTATTCATGGGGCCTCCCGGTTGATGGGTGTGGAGCGGCGGCAAGCCCGCCGCGGGCTGGGGTGTCAATGCTGCCCTTCGGGCATGGAGACCACCAGGCCGTCGAGCGCGTCGGTCACCTCCACCTGGCAGGCCAGGCGGGAACTGTCGCGCAATTCGGCGGCGAAATTGAGCATCTCGTTCTCGCGCGCGGTGCGCGGGCCGGTCAGCGCGGCAAAGGGCGCCTCGATGAAGACATGGCAGGTGGCGCAGGCGCATTGGCCGCCGCAGTCGCCGT
>JANLZT010000507.1:0-1890 GCA_031366465.1 Betaproteobacteria bacterium
GCTGTCGCAGATCAGCTTTGTGCTGATCTATGCGGTGGCCGGCCTGGGCCTGATGGTGCTGTCGGGTTTCACCGGCCTGGCGTCCATCGGCCATGCCGCCTTTCTGGGCGTGGGCGCCTATGTCGAGACCGTGCTGGCCGCACGCGGCTGGCCCTTCCCGTTGACGATGGTGTTGGCGGCGGCCTTGTCGGCGGCGGTGGGGGTGGTGGTGGGCCTGCCGGCGCTGCGCGTGAAAGGCATTTATCTGTCAATCGCCACGCTGGCCTTCGGCTTCATCGTCGAGGAGGTGCTGGCGCGCTGGGAGAGCGTGACCAAGGGCAATGCCGGCATCTCGGTGGTGTCGCCGCAATTTTTTGGCGCTGAGCTGGGCTCGTCCGAGGCTTTTTACTTCATCGCGCTGGGCACCTGTGTGCTGGTCACGCTGGCGGTGCTCAACCTGCTGCGCTCGGCCACCGGCCGGGCCTTCATCGCCATCCGCGACAGCGAGGTCTCGGCCCAGAGCATGGGCATCCATCTGGCGCGCTACAAGACCCTGTCGTTTGCCTTGTCGGCGGCCATCGTCGGCGTGGCCGGCACCTTGTATGCCCACAAGCTGCGCTTCATCTCGCCCGACCAGTTCGGCATTGCGCAGTCGATTGACCTGCTGCTGCTGGTGGTGGTTGGCGGGCTGGGTTCGGTGCATGGTGCTTTCTTGGGCGCGATCTTCTTGATCACGATGCCGCAACTGATTGCGCTGGGCAAGGATTGGCTGCCGCCGGCCATCGGCCAGGCCACCGGCCTGCAGGCCGTGGTCTACGGCGTGGTGCTGATGGGCTTTGTGCTGTTCGAGCCCACCGGCTTGTATGGCCGCTGGCTGAAGGTGCGCACCTGGCTGCATCTGTTCCCGTTCTACCGCAAGGGCCTGTTCAAGCGCCAAAAGTCCTATGCCAAGTCGGAGCGATTGAAATGAGCGCTCAAACCCAGGCGCCGCTGCTGGTGGCCCAGGATCTCAGCGTGCGCTTCGGCGGCGTGCTGGCGGTCAACAAGGTCAGCTTCGAGGTGCAGCGCGGTGAGGTGTTCACGCTGATCGGCCCCAACGGCGCCGGCAAGACGACAGTCTTCAACCTGATCAGTCGCCTCTACACCCCCACCACCGGCAGCCTGCACTTCGAGGGCGCGCTGCTCAGCGACAAGCCGCCGCACGCGATCGCCGCGCTGGGCATTGCCCGCACCTTCCAGAACATCGAGCTGTTCGAGAACGCCACCGTGCTGCAAAACCTGCTGATCGGCCACCACATCCACCGCGGCGCCGGCTTCTGGAGCAATCTGTTCTTCACCCGGGCCACCCGCGATGCCGAACTGGCCGCCCGGCTGCGCGCCGAGCAGGTGATCGACCTGCTGGACCTGCAGCCGCTGCGCGACAGCTTTGTGCACGGCCTGCCTTACGGTAAGCGCAAGGTGGTGGAGCTGGCGCGGGCGCTGTGCACGGGCCCCAAACTGCTGCTGCTGGACGAGCCGTCGTCGGGCCTCAACGTCGAGGAGACCGAGGACATGGCCTGGTGGATCCAGGACATCCAGCAGGAGCTGGGCATCACGGTGCTGATGGTCGAGCACGACATGAGCCTGGTCTCCCGCGTGTCCGACCGGGTGCTGGCGATGAACCAGGGCGAGGTGCTGGCGCTGGGCACCCCCGCCGAGGTGCAGGCCCACCCGGGGGTGATCGAGGCATATCTGGGCTCGGTGGACGATGTGTCGTCGCTGCGGAGGGCTGCAGCATGAGCGCAAATTGGCATCAGATCCCTCCCCCTGGCAGGGGGAAGGAGCAAACCATGGCTGACGACACTCTTTTGGCGCTGGCCAATGTCGAGAGCGCCTACGGCCCGATCAAGGCCATCCGGGGCGTCAGCCTGA
>JANLZT010000527.1:0-3349 GCA_031366465.1 Betaproteobacteria bacterium
CCGAATGCACGGTTGATGGCCTTGCGCGGCCACTTCCTGGCGCTGTTTGGGGTGGGCGCGGCACTCGGCCTGTTCTCGGCGCTGCGCTTTTACGCCGTCACCTGGCTGGGCGAGCGGGTGACCGCCGACCTGCGCAATGCCGTCTACGCCCATGTGGTGCAGCAAAGCCCCGAGTTCTTCGAGACCAATGCCACCGGCGAGGTGCTGAGCCGCCTGACCACCGACACCACCCTGGTGCAGACGGTGGTGGGATCGTCCTTGAGCATGGGCCTGCGCAATGCGGTGATGGGCATCGGCGCGATGCTGATGCTGGTCATCACCAACCCCTATGTGATGACGCAGGTACTGGGCATCCTGATCCTGGTGGTGCTGCCCAGCCTGTACTTTGGCCGCCGGGTGCGCAAGTTGAGCCGCGCCAGCCAGGACCGGGTGGCCGACAGCAGTGCCATCGCCGCCGAGGTGATGAACGCCATCCCCGTGGTGCAGAGCTACAACCAGCAGCAGCGCGAGGCGGATCGGTTTGACGTGGCCACCGAACGTGCTTTCGATACCGCCCGCAAGCGCACCCGGGTGCGGGCGCTGCTGGTGGGCTTCATCATCACCGCCACCTTTGGCGCGCTGCTGTGGGGCCTGTACCAGGGCACGCAGGCGGTGGCGGCCGGCAAGATCAGCGCCGGCCATCTGGGCCAGACGGTGGTGTTTGTGATCATCCTGGTCAGCAGCGTGGCGGTGCTCTCAGAGGTCTACGGCGACCTGCTGCGCGCCGCCGGCGCCACCGAGCGGCTGATGGAGCTGCTGTCGGCGCGCAGCCCGGTGGCCGACCCGGCCACGCCGCGCGCGCTGCCGGCCACCGCCGCCGGTTCGTCGCTCAGCCTGCGCGGCGTCGGCTTCCACTACCCGTCGCGGCCCCATCATCCGTCGCTGCGCGACTTCAACCTGGACGTGGCACCCGGCGAGACGGTGGCCATCGTCGGCCCCAGCGGCGCCGGCAAGAGCACCGTGTTTCAGCTGCTGCTGCGCTTCTACGATGTTGACGCAGGCACGGTGCGGGTGGACGGCGTGCCGGTGCGCGAGACCCGCCTGGCCGCGCTGCGCGACCGGGTGGGCATCGTGCCGCAAGACTCCACGATCTTCTCGACCAGCGCGCTGGACAACATCCGCTACGGCAAGCCCGGCGCGGCCGATGCCGAGGTGGTGGCCGCCGCCAAGGCCGCCTTCGCCCACGATTTCATCAGCGCCCTGCCCGAGGGCTACAACACCTTTCTGGGCGAGCGCGGCGTGCGGCTGTCGGGCGGCCAGCGCCAGCGCATCAGCATCGCCCGGGCGATGCTCAAAAACCCGCCGTTGCTGCTGCTGGACGAGGCCACCAGCGCACTCGACGCCGAGAGCGAGCGCATGGTGCAGTTGGCGCTGGAGTCGGCCATGAGCGGCCGCACCACGCTGGTGATCGCCCACCGCCTGGCCACCGTGCAGCGCGCCGACCGCATCGTGGTGATGGACGCCGGCCGCATCGTCGACATCGGCCGCCACGACGCGCTGGTGGCGCGCGGTGGGCTGTATGCGCGGCTGGCGGCGATGCAGTTTGGCTTGGCGGAAAACGACTCACCGACCCAGTCCTTGACTTTGGAGCAGCGCCGCAGCGCATAATTCATGCGCATCTTTGATGGAGTGCGCAAATGCTGAGTTTTGTCGATTCGCCCAAGCGGGCCACCAATTTGAGCCTGAACGCCAAAATGCTGGATGTCGCGCGTGAGCTGGGCATCAACCTGTCGGCCACCGTGGATGCGTTGTTGGCCGAGGAAGTCAGGCGCCGCTACTGGGCCCGCTGGAACCAAGAAAACAAAGAGGCCATCGCGCACTACAACGCCCGCATCGCCCGCGACGGTCTGCCGCTGGCACGCTACCGCAGCTTCATGAGGGGCGACCCACCCGAGGGCGATGCCTGATGGCACGGTTCGACGTGTTCAACAACCCCGACGTTGCCGAGCGGGCGCACACACCCTACTTCCTGGACGTGCAGAACGACCACATCGACGGGCTCGAGTCGCGGGTGGTGATCCCGCTGCGCGACCAACAAGCTTTTGGGCCACGGGCCCGCGACCTGAACCCGCAGCTTGAAGTGGCGGGCGCCGTGTTGATACTCGACACCGCAGCCCTGGGCGCCGTGCCACTGAATGCGCTGCGCCGGCCGGTGATGCAACTGAGTGCCGGCCGCGATGAGGTGCAAGCGGCGCTGGACACCCTGTTTGGAAGTTATTGACGTGACCCGCCCTACCCGCCCGATCCGCAGCCAGTACGAAGACCTGATGCGCCATGTGTTCGACCACGGCGTGGCCAAGGGCGACCGCACCGGCACCGGCACGCGCAGCGTGTTCGGCCACCAGATGCGCTTCGACCTGAACGATGGCTTCCCGCTGGTGACCACCAAAAAGGTCTTCCTCAAGGCCGTCATCGTCGAGTTGCTGTGGTTTTTGCGGGGCGACAGCAATGTGCAATGGCTGCAGGACAACGGCTGCACGATCTGGGACGAATGGGCCCGCCCCGACGGCAGCCTGGGGCCGGTCTACGGCGTGCAGTGGCGCAGTTGGCCCACGCCACGGCCTGACGGCACAAGCGGCCACATCGACCAGATCGCCCAGGTGGTGCAGCAGCTCAAGACCAACCCCGACAGCCGGCGCATCATCGTCAGCGCCTGGAACGTGGCCGAGCTCGACCAGATGGCGCTGATGCCCTGCCACGCCTTGTTCCAGTTCTACGTGGCGCCGGCCAGGCCTGAGGATGGGCCGGGCAGGCGCGGCCGCCTGAGCTGCCAGCTCTACCAGCGCAGCGCCGACATCTTCCTGGGCGTGCCCTTCAACATCGCCAGCTATGCGCTGTTGACGACGATGCTGGCCCAGCAATGCGATCTGGATCTGGGCGATTTCATCTGGACGGGCGGGGATTGCCATATCTACGACAACCACATTGAGCAAGTGCAGACGCAACTCAGCCGCGCACCAATGCCCTACCCGCTGATGAACATCAAGCGCCGTCCGCCCAGCATCCTGGACTACGCCTTTGAGGATTTCGAGTTGCTGGACTACCAGCACCACCCGGCCATCAAGGCGCCGGTGGCGGTGTGAGCGGCGCTGCCCTGCCCCTGGCCCTGATCGCCTCGGTGGCCCGCAACGGCTGCATCGGCAGCGCCAACGGCCTGGTCTGGCATGAGCCCGAGGACCGGCGCTGGTTGCGCCGCCAGACGATGGGCTGCCCGGTCATCATGGGCCGCAAGACCTGGGATTCACTGCCCGAGCGTTTCCGGCCGCTGCCCGGGCGCGACAACATCGTCGTCACCCGCCAGGCCGGCTGG
>JANLZT010000038.1:0-2784 GCA_031366465.1 Betaproteobacteria bacterium
GACGGCGTGGTGCGGCGGCTGCAGCCCGACATGGCGATGGTGCTGCAGATGATGGCCGGCATGGGCCTGCCCAGCTTTGATTCGCTGCCGGTGGACCAGGCCCGTGGCCTGCTGGCGCAGCTATCAGCGGCCCGGCCGCCGGGCCCAGAGGTGGGCGAGATCGTCGATGGCAGCTTGCCCGGCCCATCCGACAGCTCAGGCCCACTGGCCTGGCGGCTGTACCGGCCGGCCAGCCCGGGGCCGCACCCGGTGGTCGTCTACTTCCACGGCGGCGGCTGGGTGCTGGGCAGCCAGGAGTCTGACGACCCGCTGTGCCGCGACCTGTGCCAGCGCTCGGGCGCGCTGATCGTCTCGGTGGACTACCGGCATGCGCCCGAGGCCCGCTTCCCGGCCGCCGCCGACGACGGCCTGGCCGCAGTGCGCTGGGTGGCCGCCCACGCCGCCGAGCTGGGCGGCATCCCGGGCCAGTTGGCGGTGGCCGGCTGGAGCGCCGGGGCCAATGTGGCGGCGGTGGCCTGCCAAAGCGCGCGCGATGCCGGCGGCCCGGCGATCTGCGGCCAACTGCTGCTGACCCCGGTGACCGACTGCAAGATGGACACCCCGTCCTATGTCGAGAACGCCGACGGCTATGTGCTCACCGCCGACCTGATGCGCTGGTTCTGGGACCACTACGCCGACCCGGCCGACCGCAGCCACCCCAAGGCCTCGCCGCTGCGGGCGGCTGATCTGTCCGGCCTGCCGCCGGCCTTTGTGATGACGGCCCAGTTCGACCCGCTGCGCGACGAGGGCATCGCCTATGCCCAGGCCCTGGCCGCTGCCGGCGTGCCGGTGCAGCAGACCACCGCGCGCGGCCACACCCACACCTCGATGACGATGGTCGATGTGGTGGTCTCGGGCGTCGGGCCGCGGGCCGAGATGGGCCAGGCGCTGCGGGGCTTCTTCAAGGCGACGGTGCCGGCGTGATGCGGGTGAGCGGGCGGCAAGGTATTCACTCGTCCGCCACGCCCCAGCCGCCGCCGCCCGGTGTCTCGATCACGAACACATCGCCGGGCTGCATCAGCACCTCGCCGATATAGCCCAGCGGCTCATGGCTGCCGTCGGCGCGCTCCACCCGGTTGATGCCGGGTGCCCCGGCGCCGCCGCCCGCGCCGCCAAACGCGCCATGCAGGCGGCCATTGCTGAGGATGGCCGCCGTCATGGTCTGCAAGAAGCGAACCCGCCGCACGCCGCCGTCGCCACCGCGCCAGCGCCCGGCGCCGCCTGAGCCGGGGCGGATGGCATAGCTGTCCAGCCGCACCGGGAAGCGTGATTCCAGCACCTCGGGGTCGGTCAGCCGGCTGTTGGTCATGTGGGTCTGCACCACGCTCGTGCCTGCAAAGCCCGGCCCGGCGCCCGAGCCGCCCGAGATCGTCTCGTAATACTGGTGCTGGGCATTGCCGAAGGTGAAGTTGTTCATGGTCTGCTGGCTGGATGCCAGCACGCCCAGCGCGCCGAACAGCGCATTGGTGACGCAGGACGAGGTCTCGACATTGCCCGCCACCACCGCCGCCGGTGGATCGGGGTTGAGCATGCAGCCCGCCGGCACGATCACCTGCAGGGGTTTGAGGCAGCCGGCATTGAGCGGGATGTCGTCATCGACCAGGGTGCGGAAGACATACAGCACCGCGGCCATGGTCACCGCCTTGGGGGCGTTGAAGTTGTCGGGCAATTGCGCGCTGGTGCCGCTGAAATCGATCACCGCCTGGCGCCGTTGGGTGTCCACCGTGACCTGCACCTTGATCTGCGCGCCGTTGTCCATGGGCAGCGTGAACTGGCCGTCTTGCAGTGCGGTGATGACGCGCCGCACCGATTCTTCGGCGTTGTCCTGCACATGGCCCATATAGGCCAGCACGGTGGCCAGGCCCCATTGCGCCACCAGGGCCTGCAGCTCTTGCAGGCCTTTCTCGTTGGCCGCAATCTGGGCCCGCAGGTCGGCCAGGGTCTGGTCGGGGTTGCGGGCCGGCCAGCGGCCGCCGGCCAGGTGTTGACGCAGCAGAGCCTCTTGCAGCACGCCGCCGCGCACCAGCAGCAGGTTGTCCAGCAGCACGCCTTCTTCGTCGATGCTGCGTGAGAACGGCGGCACCGAGCCGGGTGTGATGCCGCCGATGTCGGCGTGGTGGCCTCGGCTGGCGACGTAGAAGCTGGGTTGGCGACCGTCCACTGCTTCACCCCCACCCCCACCCTCCCCCTGCCAGGGGGAGGGGGCCAGATAAACCGGCGTGACGACGGTGACGACGGGCAAATGGGTGCCGCCGTGGTAGGGGTCGTTCAGCACATACACGTCGCCGGGCTGCATCGCCGGGTTGCGCTCGATCACGGTCTTGATCGATTCGCTCATCGAGCCCAGGTGCACCGGCATGTGCGGCGCATTGGCGATCAGGTTGCCGTCGGCATCGAAGAGGGCGCAGGAAAAGTCCAGGCGCTCCTTGATGTTCACCGAGTGCGCCGTGTTCTGCAGGCGCAAACCCATCTGCTCGGCGATGTTCATGAACAGGTTGTTGAAGACTTCGAGCATCACCGGGTCGGCATCGGTGCCGATGGCGTGTTGGTTGGCGCGCGGCACGACGCGCGTGAGCTCGATCGGGCCGGCCTGCATCAGCCGTGCCTGCCAGCCGGGCTCGATCACGGTGGTGGCGTTCTTCTCGGCCACGATGGCCGGGCCGTCGATCGTGGCACCGGCCCGCAGCGACTCGCGCACAAACAGGCCCGCGTCGAGCCAGTGGCCGCTGTGCATGCGCACGCGGG